>JALQSY010000006.1 GCA_023264215.1 Candidatus Nanopelagicales bacterium | reverse complement strand
ACGCGCGAGGTCGTGCCGATGAGATAGACGGCGTAGAGCCCGCGGTCCGGGATCGTCCCGCCACTCGTCACTGCCAGCCGCTGCGCTCCTGGGCGCGCGGTGAGCTCTCCCGTGCGCCGATCCCACACGATGCGCGGCTTGAGTTCAGCGAAGTCATCGCCCGGATACTTGCCCGACAGCATGTCGAGGACGGCGATGTAGGCATCGTGCGGTAGGTCTCGGTACGGCGCCGCGCGGCGCACGACGTCGTAGAGATCCTCGACCTCCCAGGGGTCCATGGAGACCATCGCGATGACCTGCTGCGCGAGCACATCGAGCGGATTGGCGGGGACCCGGATCGGCTCGATCGCGCCTGCGCGCATCCGCTCGACGACGACCGCTGCCTGGAGCAGGTCGCCGCGGTACTTCGGGAAGATCACGCCCCGGCTGATCGCGCCGACCTGGTGGCCCGCGCGGCCCACGCGCTGCAGTCCGCTTGCCACGCTCGGCGGCGACTCGACCTGCACGACGAGGTCGACCGACCCCATGTCGATGCCGAGTTCGAGCGTCGAGGTTGCGACGACGGCGGGCAGGCGACCGGCCTTGAGATCCTCCTCGATGATCATGCGCTGCTCGCGGCTCACCGATCCGTGATGCGCCCGAGCGAGCGGCGGGGTGAGCTCACGCTCCTCCGCCACTTCGTTGAGCCGGCCCGTGAGTCGCTCGGCGAGGCCGCGCGAGTTGGCGAAGACGATGCTCGAGCGCTCCTGGGTGACCAGGTCGACGACGCGCTCCTCGACGTGCGGCCAGATCGAGGTGCGCCGTGGGTCGGCCGCGGCCGAGCCGTCGATGTCGAGCTCCTCGCCCATCGCGGTCATGTCGGGGACGGGGACGACAACCGAGAGGTCCCAGGTCTTCTCTGCCGGCGGGGCGACGATCTCTACGTCGCCCTGGGGTCGGAGGAAGCGTGCGACCTCCGCGTGGGGCTCGACGGTCGCGGACAGGCCGATGCGCTGGGTCGTCTCACCCCGCAGCGCATCAAGGCGCTCGAGGCTGATCGCCAGGTGCGCGCCCCGCTTGGTGCCGGCCAGCGCGTGGATCTCGTCGATGATCACGGTGCGCACGTCGCCGAGGATCGATCGCGCCTGCGAGGTGAGCAGCAGGAAGAGCGACTCCGGTGTCGTGATGAGGATGTCGGGGGGTGACGTCGTCATCCGCCGGCGTTCGTCGGCGGGCGTGTCCCCCGTGCGCACGCCGACCCGGATGTCGGGCGTCGTCAGTCCGCGTCGCTCGGACTCGCGCTGAATGCCCGTGAGCGGCGCCCGCAGATTGCGCTCCACGTCGACGGCGAGCGCCTTGAGCGGGGAGATGTAAAGAACGCGTGGACCCGTTGCCTGCTCGCGCACGACGGGATCGCGCACCAGGTCGTCGATGGCCGACAGGAAGGCAGCGAGGGTCTTGCCCGATCCGGTCGGTGCGACGACGAGGGTGTCCCTGCCTGCCGCGATCGCCTCCCACGCGAGCGACTGCGCCGGGGTGGGAGCGGCGAAGGCCGCCTCGAACCACCCCAGGGTCGCGGGGGAGAAGTCGGGCACCGGCCCATCCTCGTGGAGGGAGCCACTCCGGGCTCAGCGAGGCGGCCATTGACGGCACTGCTGTCAATGCCTACAGTGAAAGCATGGCCGTCATGACGATCCGCAATCTCGATGAGGGTGTCCGCGACAAACTCCGTGTCCGAGCGGCTCTGCATGGGCGCTCGATGGAGGCTGAGGCTCGCGCCATTCTCACGGCTGCCGTGGACTCCCCGATCGAGCGCAGCCTTCTTGAGGTACTGGAAGAGATGAAAGAGATCCTCGGTGGCGAGGAGCTCCAACTGCCGGCGCGCGAACCAGGCATGCGAGATCCGTTCCCGTGATCGTGCTCGACACCAACGTCATATCCGAGGCGCTATCCCGATCACCGAATGCCGACGTCATGGCCTGGCTCCATCATCAGGAGGTGTCGTCACTGCACGTGTCCGCGATCAGCGTGGCGGAGATCAGTTACGGCATCGCGCTGCTGCCAAAGGGTGAGCGACGTGCACGACTCGCTGAGTCATGGCACGACCTCCAGATTTCCTGGGCTGATCGCATTCTTTCGGTCGGCGCTGCGGAGGCTGAATTGGCTGGAGTGGCCTTGGCGAGCCGTCGCGCTGAGGGAAGGCCCATCTCGCTGGCTGATGCGCTGATCGCTGGTGTGTGCATCTCTCGCGGCTGCATCCTGGCTACGCGCAACACGCAGGACTTCGTCGACCTAGGGCTGCATCTCATAGATCCGTGGCAGGCCGCTCGCGGCTAGGGCGTTGAGGCAGACTGGGCCCGTGCGACTGACGGACTTCTGGGAGCGGATGGACGCCCTCTTCGGGCCCGACTACGCCCGCTCCTGGGCTCGCGACTACTCCCTCTCGGCGCTGGGCGGCCGCACGGTCGAGCAGGCCATCGCCGCCGGCTTCGAGACTCGCGAGATCTGGGAAGCCGTGTGCGGAGTCGTCGAAGTCCCTTCGATCCTGCGCTGAGCACCCTGCGCTAGCGTCTGCGGCGATGACCACGACGGCACCTGACCTGGACGTGCCGGCGATCCAACGCCGCACCGTCGGCGTGCTGTCGATCAGCCAGATCTTCGGCGGTATCGCCGTCGCGGGATCGGTGGCCGCGGGGTCGCTCATCGCCGCCAGCGTCTCCGGCAGTGAGGCCGTCGCTGGCCTCGCGCAGACCTTCGGGGTGCTCGGCGCGGCCCTGCTCGCGCTGCCACTGGCGCGAGTCGCCCTGTCGAAGGGTCGGCGCGCGTCGCTCGCACTCGGCTACGGCATGGGAGCGGTGGGCGCGCTCGTCGTCATCGCGGGCGCGCTCTGGCTCAACATCGTGCTCGTCCTGCTCGGCTGCCTGCTGGTCGGCGTCGCCTCGGCATCCGGCTACCAGGCTCGGTATGCCGCGGTCGACCTCGCCCAGGACGACAAGCGGGGCCGACAACTGTCCTATGTCGTGTGGGCAGCCACGATCGGCGCCGTCCTCGGCCCCAATCTCCTGGAGCCCGCGGGGTGGCTCGGGATCTCGCTGGGCCTGCCGCAGCTCGCCGGTCCGTATGTCGTCACCGCGATCACGCTCGCGATCGCGGTCCTCGTGCTGCTGACCTTCCTGCGCCCCGACCCCTACATCCTCGCCGCCGAGATGCGCGCCAAGGTGGATGCGGAGGCCAAGCGGGAGGTGGCCAAGCCGCGTCTGCGCGACGGGATCGCGCACCTGCGCGGCAACAGGGGAGCGCTACTCGGCATGAGCGCGATCGCCATCGGCCATGTGGCGATGGTCATGGTGATGGTGATGACGCCGATTCACATGGCACATGTCGATGTCACGCTCACCCTCATCGGGCTCGTCATCAGCGTGCACGTGGCGGGCATGTACGCGTTCTCGCCGATCGTCGGCTGGTCCGTCGACCGGTTCGGGCGCATCCCCGTCATCGTCGCCGGAATCGTCATCCTGCTCGTGTCGTGCCTGCTCGCGGGACTGGCCGCAGGCGACCAGGTGATCCTGCTCGGTATCGGACTGCTCCTGCTGGGCATCGGTTGGTCGTGCACACTCATCGCCGGGTCGACCCTGCTCGTCGACGATGTCGGCCCGGTCGAGCGCCCGTCGGTGCAGGGCCTGTCCGACCTGGTGATGAACGGCGCCGGAGCCGTCGGGGGAGCCGTCGCAGGGCTCGTCGTCGCGTTCAGTTCCTATGCGGTGCTGTGCGCGGTCGCCGCCGTACCCGTCCTCGCCCTGGCCCTGCTGGTCCTGGCCTGGCGCAAGGCAGCCGTGTCACACGCATCCACGGGGGCGTAGGGCGACGATTCGTCGAACCCGGGGACTTGGGCAAGTTCGGTCCACTACCCTGCCGCGGGGGTCGAACGAGGAGGCGCGACTGTGACGGATGAGGTGACTCCTCAGGAGGACACCGGCATCCTGCCCGTCACCCGGCGCTCAGTCCTCGGCGGAGCCGGGGTGATCGCTGCCGCGCTGGCCATCCCGGGCAGCGCCGAGGCAGCCCTCAAGGCCATCACGTCCCGCGCAGGCTCGCTCGACTTCGCCGTCCGAGATCGCGAGAGCATGCAGCGGCTCACGCTGAGCTTCACCAATGCCACGATCCGCGACGGTCGTATCGCGCGCAGCGGGGCAAGCGCAGCCCGGATGGTCGTGGACCTCGGACCGCAGGCCGTTATCGAGCAGATCGCCAGCGGCTCGCGTCCGGCCACCCCGGTCAACGCGCGCATGGCGCAGTCGAGTCGTCTCGCCTTTGACCTGCCGGCGGCCGGCCTGCCCGCGACGCGCGAGGGCCTGCTCACGTGGCTGACATGCGAGCCGCGCGTGACGAGCCTGGCGGCCTACCCGGCGGGGGAGAGCATCCCTGCTGGGGATGTCGTTTACGCCAACCCGAGTTCGTCGCAGACGGCGATCGAGATTCCGTGGTTCATGGTGATGTCGCCGAGCGACGAGTCAGGCTGGGAGCATCCGCTCGTCGGGCCGACGCGCGACGGACGCACCGAGGTGTGGCAGACGCGCCTCGCCACACGCACGTTCGACTCCACGGGCACGCCAACCGGATACGACCACTCATCGGACACCCTGCGGGTGATCTGGCTGCGTGACTCCACGGCGGCCAAGATGCTCGCGGTCCGGCCTGATGGGATCGCGGCAAGGCCGCCGCGGCCGAACTATCCCTTCGCCATGCGACCTGATCCGCAGGACCGCTCGGACATCGGGCGCCTCACGGGCATGACATCGAACGCTTCGGGCACGCGCGCGGTCAAGGGTGGTGTTGCAGACCCGATCGATGTGGCCCTCACGCTCTCCTCGCTCGGCGCGACGATGCGTGCCGAGGGCGCGTGGAACGAGCCGGCCGTCTCCGGCCTGACGTCGTGGCAGCAGCGCACCTGGGACGGCCGCGACACCTACATCCGCACCACGCGCCAAGGGTTCCTCTACCCCTTCGCGGTTCCCGCCGTGCTGGTCACGGAGGTCACCCGTGAGTTCCTCGCTGATGCGAGTGGCACCGTGCGCGCCTTCGAGCGCGAGAGCCAGCGCATCGTCTTGGCCGAGCCCCGCATCGACCTCGACGGAGCGAGCGGCGTACCGCACGGCGGCCGAGGGACGCCATTCAGCAGCATTCGCTTCCGGACCATGGCCACTCCGTCGATCACCGGTGCCGCCACGCCGCTGCGAGGCCAGTGGCAGGGGTGCACGGTCTTCGTCCCCAAACTGCCCTCGGGTGAGGCCTTCGAGTTCACCGTGACCGGTGTCGACAGGGCTGGCCGCCGC
>JALQSY010000069.1 GCA_023264215.1 Candidatus Nanopelagicales bacterium | reverse complement strand
GCCTGGTGATCGTGCTCATCGTGGTCATCGGTCAACTCGAGGGCAATGTCTTGCAGCCGCTCATCATGGGCCAGACCGTCAATCTGCACCCGGTCGCGATCGTCCTGGTCACCGCGATCGGCGCGGCGTACTTCGGCCTCCTCGGCGCCCTCATCGGCGTGCCCCTCGCGGCCGGGGTGTACGGCGCCATGCGCTACCTCAGCGGTCCCGTGCGCCGTGATGACGAGTCACCGCCCGAGCCCGCACCCGCCGGAGAGGGCACCTTCTAGCCTGGACGTCCGAGTTTGGACGTCGCGCGTGCATCTTCCGCCAGCGAATGCACGGATCCTCTGTGCGAGAAGCGCGCATTCGCTGGCGGAAGATGACGAGTGCCGGCATCGTGGCATGCTCGGGGTCGTGTCCGCCGGCCATGCGCATTCGCTGACGAAGTGGGCGTGGCTGTCCATCGGGGCGGCCGTGCTCACGATCGGCATGAAGTCGGCGGCGTACCTGCTCACCGGATCGGTCGGCCTGCTGTCCGATGCCCTCGAGTCGGTCGTCAACCTCGTGGCTGCCATCCTCGCCCTCATCGCCCTCACCGCCGCGGCGAAGCCCGCGGACGAGCGGCATCACTTCGGCCACGGCAAGGCGGAGTACCTGTCGGCCGGCGCCGAGGGCGTGATGATCGTCGTCGCGGCCGGCCTCATCGTGTACACCGCGATCGAGCGCCTGATCAACCCGCGTCCGCTGGAGGAGCTCGGCATCGGCCTGGCGGTCACGCTTCTGGCGACCGCGATCAACGGCGCGGTCGGGCTGGCACTCCTGCGCCAGGGCCGGCGCCATCGGTCCATGACGCTCGTCGCCGACGGCAAGCACCTCATGACGGACGTCTACACCTCGGTCGGGGTCATCGTCGGCGTCGGCCTCGTCGCCGTCACCGGCTGGCTGCCGCTGGACTCGCTCGTCGCGCTCGCGGTCGGCGCCAACATCCTGTGGACCGGCTTCGTCCTCATCCGAGGCGCGGGTCGAGGCCTGCTCGATCACGCCCTGCCCGACGAGGACAGCGAGCGTGTGGTCGGCGTGCTGCGCGGCTTCGTCGACCGCTACCCCGCGGGGGAGCTGGAGTTCCACGGCCTGCAGACCCGGGAGTCCGGGCGCGATCAGTTCGTGTCGGTGCACGTGCTCGTGCCCGGCGCCTGGAGCGTCGCTCGCGCACACGACCTCGTCGAGGAGGTCGAGGCGGCAATCTGCGCGGCCCTGCCGCACGCGCAGGTGCACACGCACCTCGAGCCGCGCGAGGATCCGCGATCGCACGCCGACTACTCGCAGGGCCCGCGCGTCGTCCGGGACGCGGACCCGCCTCCGGCCCGCTAGGCCTTCTTGAGCGCCTTGAGGGTCCAGCGTGTGGCCAGTCGCCCCGTGACCGTGCCCGCGGCGTCAGTGAGCTCGCACGTGATGTCGATCTCGGGTCGCGAGCCGCCGTCGAAGACCTGGCGAGCGGCGGCGATGTCCCCGTCGATGCGCGCGACCGCCGTGATGTCGCCGCGCGCGATGGCGACATAGTCCATCGTCGCCGTCACGGGCAGCAGCACCGCGCGGTCCATCATGTCGCCGAACGCCGCGATGGCCGCCGCGCCGGTGGCGGACTCACCCACAGCGAACATCGCGGCCGCGTGGGGGCCGCCGACATGGTTGCGGTACTCCGGCTGGTCGCGCAGGACCACGACCGTGCGTTCGGGCGTCACCTCGCCGTACTCCAGCCCGAGGGTGGCGACCATCGGCACCACCTGGTGCATGAGAGCGCCGATCTGTTCACCTGTCATGCCCGTCATGCCCACCGAGGCTAGCGGTGCAAGACTGATCGCCATGGCCGAGGACCGGGGTGACGACTATCCGTGGCCCGCGGACCCGTGGATGCGCGCGCTGTTCGTCCTCGCCCTCGACGGTGCCGTGGCCGGGCCCGACGGGCGCTCGGGCAGCATCTCCGGCCCCGCCGACCGGCGTGTGCTCAGCGCGGTGCGGCGCTGGTCGGATGCGGTGATCGTCGGCGCTGCGACGATGCGCGTCGAGCGTTACACCCCGATGCGCGGCAGTGCGGAAGTGGCGACGGAGCGGGTCGCCATGGGCCTGGCGCCTGCGCCTCGCCTGGTGATCGTGAGCGGGAGCCTGGACCTGCCGTGGTCGGATCCGGTGTACTCCGAGTCGACGATGCCTCCGCTCATCGTGACGGGAGAGCGTGCGGCGGCGGATGTGCGCGGCCGCGTGCCGGCGACGTGCGAACTGCTCGTGGCTCCCGGGGATCGGGTCGATCCTGTGTGGCTGCGCACGCATCTGGTCGGCATGGGGCTGCGCCGACTGGTGTGCGAGGGGGGCCGCACGCTGCTCGATGAGTTCAGCAGGGCCGGTGTGGTGGACGAATGGGCCCTCACCCTGTCCGGCATCGCCACCGGACGTCGATTCGCGCCGATCATGGCGCGCTGCGAGGATGAATTCGTCATCACGCGATTCGTGCGACAGGGGGATTCATGATCACGCTCGCGGCGCTCGCGAAGCTCGCGGGCGATCATCCGCAGGCCCTGGCGGCCCCGGTCGCGCCGATCCGCATCGGCGATAGGCAGTGGGCGGACGAGCCGGTGATCATGGCGACGGTCAACCTGTCCCGGGACTCGACCTACCGCGAGAGCATCGCCACCGGCGTGGAGTCCGCCGTTCGCAAGGCTCGCGTGGCGGTCGCGGCCGGCGCACACCTGGTCGATATCGGGGCCGAGTCCACGACCGCGCGTGCTGCGCGGGTCGGTGCGGACGACCAGCTCACCCGGCTGCTGCCGGTCATCGAGCAGTGCGCCAACGACGGCATCGCCGTGTCGGTCGAGACGTACGACCCCGATGTCGCCCGGGCTGGCCTGGCTGCGGGCGCGCAGGTCCTCAACATGACCGGTGCCTCCCACCAGGAGGAGCTTTACGACATCGCCGCGGATTTCGGTGCCACGGTCATCCTGTGCTACGTCAAGGGCGCCAACGTGCGGGAGATCACCGACGTCCGCCTGGACGCGGATCCGATCCCGGGCCTGATCGAGCACTTCGCCGAGCGCGTCGAGGTCGCGCGCAGTCACGGTGTCGATCGGATCGTCATCGATCCGGGGATGGGCTTCTACTACGGCAACCTCGTCGATCCGCTCACGCGCGTGCGCCATCAGACCGAGGTGATCCTCAACACCTTCCGCCTGCGCGTGCTCGGGCTGCCGATCTGCCACGCGCTGCCGCACGCCTTCGACCTGTTCGAGGAGCACTTCCGCTCCGCGGAGGGCTTCTTCGCCGTGCTCGCCATGCTCGGCGGGGCGAATCTCATGCGCACCCACGAGGTGCCGCTTGTCCACGCGGTCGCTCACGCGATGAGCACCCTCGATGTCTCAGGAGGATGGGATGGCTGAACCCCTTGACGAGGCGGCGCTGGCCTCGCTCGCGGACTCGCTGCCCGGGTGGCAGGTCCAGGACGGCTCGCTCGTGCGCGATGTCGAGGCTCCGACGTTCCCGGCGGCCATCGAGTGGGTCGTCATGATCGCCGCGGCGGCGGAGGATCTGGATCATCACCCGGACATCGACATCCGATGGCGGCGACTGCACCTGGTGCTGTCGACGCACTCCGCGGGCGGCCGGATCACCGACCTCGATGTCGCCCTCGCGACGCGCATCGACGCGATCGTCGACTAGGTCGTCGTCGGCGCCGGCGGATCTGCAGCCGAGGTGTCCTCGATCAGGTCGTGGCGCTTGACGTAGATCTGGAACAGCGCGAGCACCATGGCGCCGACCGGGACCGCGAGCAGCGCCCCCGCGACACCGAAGAGCGACGCGCCGAGCAGGACCGCCACGAAGCCGTACGCCGGGTGCACGTCGACGGCCTTCGCGCTGATGCGCGGCTCGATCGTGAGGTTCTCGATCTGCTGGTAGATGAGGGCGTAGACGAGCACGATCACACCGAGCCAGGGGTTGCCGCTGAGCAGGCCCACGATCACCGGCAGGATGATCGAGATGTAGGTGCCGATCGTCGGCACGAACTGAGCGACGATGCCGGTCCACAGCGCCAGGGGGAGCCAGTAGGGCAGCCCGATGACGGCGAAGACGATCCCGCTGAAGAACGAGTTGACCGCGGCCAGGATCGCGCGGGCAGCGACGTACCGCCCGGTCTTGTCCGCCGTGATGTCCCACACGTTGAGGAAGACCGACTGGGACTGCGTGGGGAGCATGCTGGCGAGGTAGCGGCGAAGCCGCGGCCCGTCAGCGGACAGGTAGAAGGCGATCAGCGCGAAGGTGAACAGGCCGAAGATGCCGCCGATGAGGGACACCGCGAAGCCGAAGATCCCCTTGGCGGCATCGGCGGCGATCTGCCGGAGCGCGTCCTGGTCGAGGTTGATCTGCGCGAGCAGTTCCTCCGCGGTGTACGACTGGCCGAATGTCTGGTTGAACCACGCCAGGCCCTGCGCGGCCAGGTCGGGGATGCTCTCGACGATCTCGATGAGCTGGTCGACGAGCAGGGCTCCGAAGGCCGCGAAGAACGCGACGAGGAAGAGCCCGACGCCGCCCATCACGATGAGCGTGGCCAGGCCGCGGCGCATGTGCTTGCTCAGCCGCTCGACAGCCGGTGCCATCGCGAGGGCGAAGAACCACGACATGAGGACCGTGAAGATGACTCCGCCGCCGTCTTCGATGACGAACGAGATGAACAGGAAGATGAAGACCAGCGCCATCACGATGAAGCCGGCGCGCCACAGGAAGCCCGGGCTCACGGGCCAGCCTGGACGCAGGGAGCGGTCGGAGTCGGCAGCGGGGTCGGCCATGGCGGCACGTTACCGCGAGGTCAGGCGACGTCGGCCATCCTCAGGGAGGAGACCGGAGGCCGCCCTATGGTTCGCGCCTTGAGCTCGCGGTGCCCGCGCCGCGAGAGCAGCGCTCGAAGCACCTGCTCCGACTGGCGGGAGAGGGCGGCGAGGGACTGGTGGCGATGGTCGAGGGGGCCGAGGTCGACCTCGCGGATCGCATGGGGCCCGTGCTCGTAGGCGAGATCGAGGAGCAGGCCGATTTCGACCCCGTAGTCGATCTCGAACACGACATCCTCCGCCGCGCTGCGGCGGATCGCGCACTGGCCCGACAGGGGCTGGCGCAGACGGGAGAGTTCCGGTGCGAGCAGCCGGATGGCCGGCCTCGCAGCGAGTTCGGTGACGCGCCCACCCTCGCCGGGTCTGCCGTTGAGGCTGCGCGAGAAGGCGCCCTTCACCAGGACAACGTCGTCGTCCTCGAGCAGGGGACCGACCAGTCGCGCGACGCCATCCGCGGGGAAGGAGGCCAGGTCGGCGTCGAGCCAGACCACGATGTCCCCTCGGGCGACGAGCAGGGAGCGCCAGAGCACGTCGCCCTTGCCCTGCGCGCGACCCCAGGACCGGGCGACCTGGTCGGCGTCCACCACGCGCGCACCCGCGCGTCGCGCGACCGCCGCTGTGCCGTCCGTCGAGGCATGGTCCAAGACGATGATCTCGTCGATCGGTCCCTCGCCCTCCCGGATCAGGCGCACGACCTCGCCGACCGTGGCCTGCTCGTCGCGCGCGGGGATGCACACGCTGACGCTCGGCCTCTGGAGTTCCGCCATGCCTCCACCAGACCATGGCAATGTGGCCGGAATCTGTGCGGGAGATCACATTGACCGGCGAGAAGTGTCGCAACTTTGTCGCTCAGGTCGCGCCAGCCGCTTGCCAAGGCCAGAGGCAGCAGACCATGCTTCGCATGATGAAGACTGCGCTCGTCGTCGAGGACGACCCCACGATCCGGCTGGTCCTGAAGACCAACCTCGAGAACGACGGCCTTCGGGTCCTCGAGGCCGAGACCGCTGAGGCTGCCCTGGTGACCGTGCAGGACGACATGCCGGACATCGTCCTGGTCGACCTGCGCCTGCCGGGGATCCACGGGTTCGACCTCGTGCGCTCCCTGAGGGCCAACAGCGAGGTCCCCATCATCATCGTGACGGCCAATACCGACAGCCACGACGTCGTCGCCGGCCTCGAGGCCGGCGCGGACGACTATGTCACGAAGCCGTTCGTGACCAAGGAACTCATGGCCCGCATCCGACGCCAGCTGCGGCGACCGCTGACCGAGGCGGGCGCTCCGGACGGCAGCGTCCTGCACTGCGGCCCGCTCGAACTCCACCAGGACACGTGCGAGGTGCGACGTGACGGCGTCAAGGTCCCCGTGTCCCGTATCGAGTTCGACGTGCTCCAGGCACTCATGGGCGCCCAGGGACGCGTGCTCAGTCGCGACTACCTGCTGCGGACCGTGTGGGGATACTCCAACGCCGGCGACGGACGCGTCGTTGACAACCTGATCTACCGGCTGCGCGGCAAGATCGAGTCTGATCCGTCGCGTCCGGAGCTGCTGCTCACGATTCGTGGATTCGGCTACCGCATGAAGGCCTGATCGTGAAGTCCCTGGGCCTGCGATGGCGGGTCACCATCACCTTCGCGATCCTGTCCCTGAGCGTCGCGGCGATCGTCTCGGGGGCGACGTACGCCTTCGCCAGCCTCTACCTGTTGTCCCAGCGCACCGATGCGGCGATCACGCGAGCGTCGCTGGACGCCCGCGCCGTCGCCGCCTCGCTGCGCGCCGGCACCGCCCCCGGTGAGTCGCTCGCGCAGCTGCCGGTCGTGGATGGCTCGCAGCCGATGCTGCGCATCGGCGAGCAGTGGTTCACCTCCACGGTCGCCGTACCGCCGGACCTGCTGCCGGCGTCGCTGCTCGACCAGGGAGCCCAGACCGGTGCGCAGCAGCGGGTCGAGATCGCGGGGGAGCCCTACCTCATCATCGCGATGCCACTGGACTCCTCCCTCTTCGTCGAGGTCTTCCCGCTGCGCGCCCTGGACGTCACCTTGACCTTCGGCGGCTGGGGCCTGGTCGCCGTCACCGTGCTCGCCGGCGCGACCGGCGCCTTCCTCGGCTGGTACGTCGCCCGCCGCCTGCTCGTGCCGGTCGATCAGCTCGGCGCTGGCGCACTGGCACTCGCCGAGGGGGACCTCGACACGCGCCTGCCCGACGCCGGGGATCCGGATCTCGATCCGATCGCGCAGGCGTTCAACGAGATGGCCGAGGCCGTCCAGGCGCGCATCGCGCGCGAGCAGCGCTTCGCGGCCAACGTCAGCCACGAACTCCGATCCCCGATGACCGCGATCTCGGGCGTGACCGATCTCCTGGAGGAACGCACGCCGGAGATGGCCCCGCAGGACGCCAAGATCGTCGATCACCTCGCCCGGCAGGTGCGTCGCCTGTCGCGCATGCTCGTGGACCTGCTCGAGATCAGCCGCATGGGGGCCAACGAGCACATCGAGACCGAGCCGATCGACGTGCGCGCCCTGGCCGCGCAGGTCGTGCGGGCGCAGGGGCTGAGCGATGACATCGTCATCGGGCCGCCGGCCGTCGTCAGCACCGATGGCCGACACCTCGAGCGCGTCTTCGACAACATCGTGCGCAACGCGCAATCCCACGGGGAGGGCCTGTGCGCGGTCAGCGTGGCGGACCAGGGCGATGCCATCGCCGTGCACTTCGACGATGCCGGGCCCGGGGTCGATCCGGAGCTCGCCGAGCGCATCTTCGAGCCGTTCGTGCGCGGCGAAGCGGCTGATCCCACATCCGGGGCAGGCCTGGGCATGGCGATCGCGCTCGAGCACGCGCAGACGATCGCCGCGACGGTGTCGGTCGGGACCTCCCCGCTCGGCGGTGCGCGGGTGAGCGTGCTCATCCCGAGGGTGGAGCCGTCGTGAAGGGCATTCGACCGGCGATCATCGTCGTCAGTGCGCTGCTGGTCACCGGCTGCGGCGTACGCCTGGACTCCGCGCCCCAGTCGATTCCTGCGGGCGCGATCCCGACCGCGTCGGCCTCGGCCACCGGCGGTGCCTCGCCCAATCCCAACCCGGGTCGTGCTGTCCGCGTGTGGTTCGCACGCGAGGACGGCCTGGTGCCGGTTGTCACCGACCTGCGGCGCGAGCCCGCTGTGCCGCCCGGTGAGATCGTCTCCGCGCTGGCGGCCGGCCCGACCCCCGAGCAGGCGGAGGAGGGGCTGCGCACGCTGGTGGTCGACCCGCTCACGGATACGCCGCTCGCTTCGGTCCCGGAGGAGGCCCCGGTCACGGACGCGGGGTCGGTCGTCGTCACGCTGAGCCCCGATGCCGGCGCCCTGCCGCCCGGCGATCAGGTGCTGCTGCTCGGCCAGATCGTGCTCAGTC
>JALQSY010000068.1 GCA_023264215.1 Candidatus Nanopelagicales bacterium | reverse complement strand
CCTCGCGAAAGTCCCGGTTATCAAGGGTTATGGCCATCGGTAACCCTTGATAACCGGGACTTTCGTCGTCACGAGGCGGCCCTGGACAGCGCGAGCGCGATACGGGCCAGCACGACGTGCGGTCGGAAGACGATCTCCTCCCAGGTCCAACGCACCACGATGTAGCCGGCCGCCTCGAGGTCTGCCTGGCGCTTCTTCTCCCTCCACAGGCTGGTGGCCTCGCCGTACTTCACTGCTCCATCGCACTCGCCGACCACGTGGCTGCCGAACAGGAAGTCCACGCGCCAAGACCGACCACTGGCGCCGGCTAGCCACACCTGGGGGCGAGGCAACTCGATGCCGGCCTCGATGAAGCGCGCCCACGAGATCGACTCAAGGGCGGTCTCCAGTCGTGGATCGACGAACGAGACGACGTCGAGGACGCGACGGCGTCCCCGGACATCCGCGCGGATGGCTGCATCGAGGAGATCGCCTGACAACTCCGCACGCGTCTTCTCCTGCCCGGTGAGCTCCGTGAGGGTCGAAGGATCGCCGATCGACCTGCTCAGGTGGCGACGCATTCCCCCGCAGAGCAGGACCATCATCTGGGCCAACGACGTGCGGGGCATCGCAGCGACATGCACGGCGGTGAGGAGCGGATCCGTTACGGGGATCGAGCCGGGCCCCAGGACGATGCGACCCGGGTCGACGTTGCACGCCCTCAGCTTGACTCCGCCGCGCAGGCCTACGCCGATACCGGCATCACGGGGCACGAGGACGGTCGGGGCCCCGGGCGCCCTATCCGTCCAGATCGGCGTATCCCAGATGCGCACCGCGGTGCGGAAGCCGGCACACGCCGTGATCCCGCGGCTCGCGAGACGCTCCAGGCAGTCGGCGAGTCGGCCGTCCTCGGGGTCGACCGTGGCCACGCGGTAGTGGCCGCGCCTCAGACGGTGCACGAGCCCGGCCTGCGTGGCAGCCGCGAGGCGATGGTGAGGCACTCCCGCACCGCGTGCCTCCTCCGACGTGAAGGTGCGGCCGTCGAATGCGGCGGCGAGTTGGGAGCGCGTGGCGCGCAATTCCGGTCGTGGCATCGGTCCAGGGTGAGGGCGTCAGCCGTCCACCACCAGCCCCTCCGCGCCCCTGTGGACGACGAAAGTCCCGGTTATCAAGGCTTACCGATGGCCGTAACCCTTGATAACCGGGACTTTCGCGCCCGCTAGGCAGCGGCAGCGGCCCGGCGCCGCGACAGTCGCTGGCGGAGGGCGAAGTACCCGACCGCGATCCAGCCGAGGACCATCTGCGGGAGGAAGCAGAAGGCCCGCCAGATCACGTCCGCGGCCACCGCCTGCTCGAAGGATGCGCCGAAGGCGACCAGCATGCCGATGAGGGCCGCGTCGACGGTGCCGGCGCCTCCGGGTGCGAGCGGCACGGTGGTGAGGAGCAGTGCGACGGAGAAGGCCGCGAAGACCTCGAGCACGGTGACCGAGTCCGCGCCAACACCCCGAAGCGCCGCGAGTACGACGAACATCGGCGTGAGCTGCGCGAGCACGTTGGTGATGGTGATCGGCACCCAGCGCTTGCCCACCATCTCGGCGGCGGTGTCGTTGAAGCCCACGACGCTCTCGACGACGTTGGGCGGCGTGCGCTTGATCAGCCGGAAGACCCGCCCAAGCACCCCCTGCGCGAAGTCACCGACGCGCTGGGCATTCGTCCGACTGCGCAGGACGAACGCGATCCCTGCCATGGACGCCAGGCACACGACGCCCGCGATGATGATGATGGTGTCGATCGTGGCGCAGGGGATGGCTCCGCACTCGTTGCCGGTGAGGGTTCGCCGCTCGACGACCCACAGCAGCACCAGCGCGACACCGGGGGCACCGAATGTCATGAGGTACGTCCAGATCGCATCCGCCGCGACGGCAGCGGCGGCGAGCTTCTGCTCGACCTTGTAGCGAGCGAGGATCGCGTACTGCGTCGCGACGGCGATCGGTCCACCCCCGAAGGGGATGGTCGTCGAGATCGCGAAGCCGCCCTGGCGATCGACGAACGCCGGCTCGTAGCCCAGGTGAGGAATCGCCGCCATGGCCGTCAGCGGATAGACGCCGATCGCGATGATCGCCGCGCCGATAGCGGCCAGGGTCCAGCCGACCGGCATCGAGAAGGCCGCCTGGACGCCCTTTTCGAAGCCGCCGAAGTTGCTGGCCATGTAGTCGAAGATGAAGTAGGCGAGCGCGATGCCCAGCACGGTGAGGATGACCTTGGGCAGCCAGGACTTCCAGCCACCGGCGCGTGCCGCCTTGATGGGCGTGTCGTCCGCGGGATCAGGTCCGGTGCCGGCATCGCTCACGCATGGAGCCTCCCGCGTGCCGGGCGCGTTGTCCAGCGTGACAGCCCGGGCGTGCACCCTCCCCTAGTCTGGCGCCATGCCAGGGAAGAAGCCGACCCGCTCGCCCTCGGGCGTGATCGACACGCGCTACTACCGTGACAACCTGGCCGCCTGGGATGAGCGCGCGCCGGCGCACGCGCGAGCCGATGGCTATCGGGTCCAGCGCTTTCACGAGGATCCGGCGTATCTGAGCGATGTGGTGACGTTCGACATCCCGCTGCTCGGCGACGTGACCGGCCTGGAGGGCGTGCATCTGCAGTGCCATATCGGCACCGACACCATCTCCCTTGCCCGCCGGGGAGCCCGCATGACGGGACTGGACTTCTCGGGCGAGTCACTCGCCCAGGCCCGCGAACTCGCCGAGGCGACGGGTGCCGACGTCGAGTTCGTCCAGTCCGATGTCTACGCCGCCGTCGAGGCTCTCGGGGCAGGACGATTCGACTTCGTCTTCACCGGGGTCGGGGCGCTGTGCTGGCTGCCCGATGTGCGTCGCTGGGCCCAGGTGGTCCACGACCTGCTCGTCCCCGGGGGATTCATCTTCATCCGCGAGGGCCACCCGATGCTGTGGTCCATGGACGAGTCGGTCGACGACGAGCTCGTCGCCTCCTATCCCTACTTCGAGATCGAGGCACCGATCACCGATGAGCACGACGGCAGTTACCTGCCCGTGGACACGACCTTCCGCGCCGCCGTCTCCCACTCCTGGAACCACGGTCTCGGTGAGACCGTCATGGCCCTGATGGACACCGGCATGACCCTGGAGGTGCTCGTCGAGCACGACAGCTGCCCGTGGGAGGCGCTGCCGGGCAAGATGCGCGAGGACCCCGACGGCGAGTGGCGCCTTGTCGAGCGCCCGGAGCGACTGCCGCTCACCTACACCCTGCGAGCCCGCCGAGTCGACTGACCCGACAGCCCCGCCGTGGCGTGTCAGTCCAGGTCGCCGACGCAACCGGTCATCATCGTGATGACCTTGTCCTGGAGCTCGGCCGGGACGTCGGCATCGGTCTCCCCGTCGCGCAGCGCGGTGAGTTCCTCGGTGGAGTAGCCCGAGAGTCCCTCGCGAATGCAGTCCTGCACCTCGGTGGGCATGTCCTGATCGCCGATCTCCGTCATCAGCTCGTCGATGATCGCGGAGTTCTCAGACGATGAGCCACCTCCACCGCACGCGGTGAGGGTGAGCAGCGCGGCAGCCGCGGCAGCCGTGGCGATGGAAGCGATGCGAGAGCGACCCATGAGGACCCCTTCAGATAGGCGCGCTGTGGGACGCGCGTCCACCGTGCCGGTGGATTTAGCCCGGAGGCTAGCACCGCAGGACATACTCAAGGAGTGGATCGGCGGCGCGTCGCACACGAGGCCCTTCGCTCGTGCCTGCGCCTGCAGCGCAGCAGCGTGCAGTGGGTTGCGGGCATCCGGACCGGGATCCTCATCGCACTGACGATGCTCGTCGGCCTCGCCGTGGATCGGCTGGTTCCCGCCCTATCGGTGTCGATGGGCCTGCTCTTCGTGGCCATCGCGGACAGCAACGACTCCCGCGGCGTACGCCTGCGCACCATGCTCTGGGCGACACTGTGGATCGCCGTCGGCGTCCTCCTGGGCGGGCTGGTCAGCGAGATCGGCGTGGTGCACGTCGTTGTCGCCGTGGTGCTGGCCCTGGCCTGCGGCTACGCCGGTGCCCTGAGCCCGCGCGGCGGCCTCATCGGCGTGCTCTCCCTGGTCCTCTTCGCGTTCTACGCCGGAGCCGCCGTCGTGGTGGACATCGCCGTCCTGGATACGGCGTACTTCGTCCTCGGCGGCCTCATCACCGTCGTGGTCAACCTGCTGTCGACTCCGCCGCGCCGTCTCGGCGCCGTGCGCTCGGGGATCGCCCACGCGTACAGGGAACTCCAGGATGCCTCCGCGCGACGCGGACTCGAGCTCGCGGCACCCACGGTGGCCGCCGCGGTGCAGTCGGCCCAGGGAGTGATCGACCGATCGGGCCTCGTCGACGAGTCACGGCAGTGGGCGGACCGGCTCCTCGCGAGCGCCGAGCGGACGCGGCTGGCGCTGTTCGCCCTGATCGCCGAGCGGACGGTCGACCCGGAGTACGTCGACGCTCTCACGCGCGCGCTCGGGGGCGCCTGCGATGCCATCGCGGCCGACATCGCTGCGCCCCTCGGACACGGGCGGCGTCAGTCGCGCGCCCGCCACGCCCTCGCGGCCGTGCGGGCCGCAGCCGGCCAGTCAAGCGATCCCCGCACCGCAGCTCTCGGTGCCGACGTGGCCCGGGCGATCTCCGACGCCGTCGACGCGCTCGATCAGCCATGGCCGATCGGCAGGCGCGCGCAGATCGCGCCGGTCACGCGGATTCGGCAGCCGGTCCTCGCCCGCCTGCGGGCCCACCTGTCGTGGTCCGATCCCGTGGCCGAGCACGCACTGAGGCTCACCATCGCCTTCGGTGGCGCCACCTTGGCCACCGTGATCGTCGACGTTCCGCACGCCTACTGGGTGCCGCTCACTGTCGCGTGGATTGCCAAGCCCGACCTGTCCAACACCGTGTCGCGGGTGACCATGCGCATCGTGGGGACCCTGGCCGGGCTGCTGATCGTCACGGCTGTCCTCGCCGCGGTGGCCGCGCTGCCGGGAGAGGCCGTCATCCTGTGCTTCGCCGCCGGACTGACCGGTGCGCTGACACTCGCCTACCTCAACGCCAACTACCCGCTGGCCGTGCTGGGCATCACCGGATTCGTGCTGCTCATCGAGCACCTCACCGGCGACGGCGAGCGCTACGACATCGTCGCCCGGCTCGTCGCCACCACGCTCGCCGGCGTCTGGGTCCTCGCCGTGGCGTCGATCCGCCCGAGGAGGACCGGCTCGACGGCGGCCACGGCCATGCATGCCACCATCGCCGCGCTGCGCGAGTACGCCGCCGCCGTACGCGCGGGGCAGGACACGACAGCGATACGCGAGCGCGTCCTCACCGAGCGAACCGCGGCGCTGGCCGCGGTGTCAGCAGCGGCGGTCGAGACGCCGGGGATCTGGGAGCGGCCCGGGGACCGCATCGATCCCGTGCAGGGTGCCGAGTTGGTCGCCGAGATCATCGGCACGACCTCATCCATCCTCGCCGAGGAGCTCCTGGAGCGTGAGGGGCAGTCCGATCCTGACCTGTGGGATCGGATCACGGCCGACCTCGACACCCTGGACGCGCAGGTGGCCGCGCTTCGCGAGTGACTAGCCGGCCGGGCGCGGCAGCGTCGAGTAGAGCAGGTCCATCGCCGGTGCGCCGAGACCGCTTGCCATGTCGTAGCCGGGCGTTGCGACGCAGCACCCGACCAGCTGCACGCCGTTGTTGCCGCGTTCGACGTCGAAGTACGGCGACTTCCTGGCCGCCGCAGCCTGGTAGAGCCAGGCGTTGGCGAATCCGATCGTCGGGTAGCCCCGGTCACGCTCCCTCGCGGACATTGCCGCGAGGTTGGCCGCGACGAAAGGTGCACCGCCACTGGTGCCGCCGATCGAGTAGAGCCCGTCGCCGTACACGACAGGCCAGCCGGGCTTGATGGCACCGAGCACGGCGACATCGGGGATCGCGCGCGGGCCCACCGGAGTCGCCCCGGACTGCCACCAGGGGCGGGGGAAGACCCCACTCGGACCACCTGCGCCCGCGGGGGCGGGGATGAGGCCGGCGGTGTGCGCGGCGTCATTCCAGACCCGCTCGCTCCGACGCGTGTTGTTGCTGCGCAGGGCCAGCCGGGTACCGCCGACCGCGGTGACCCACGGCGAGGTCGCGGGATACCACAGGGCTGGTTCACCGGTCTCCTCGGCGACGTCCGCACCGCACATCGACGTTCCGTTGTCCCCGGTCGCGACGACGACCGAGGTGCCGACGATCGCAGCCATGCGCAGTAGGTCCTCGTTGAGCGTCAGGAGTCCACCGATGCCGTCGGCGTACGCGAGTTCGCAGACGCCGTAGGAGATCGAGACGGCATCGGGCGCCGCCTTGCCGTCGAGCATGCGAGCGAAGGCGTCCGTGAAGCCCGTCCCCACGTCGACGACCTCGAGCAGGGTGATCGATTCGGCGCGGTTCAGCACCGACGACGCGGTGATGAGATCGAGGTGCGTTTCGATCGTCGCGTTGACGAACTCCCTCGGCACGCCGGTGCCCCTGACCACGTCGATCTCGGGCTGGGCGTAGCCGAAGCAGTCGGCGGCGGCCTCGATGTCGTCCGCCTCGTAACCCCCGCCGAGGGCCACGATGGTGAGCCTCGCGCCATCCCCGCGCACGCCCTTGCGGGCAAGGGCGTCGACGCCGTAGGCGGTCTGGACCTGGCCGGGGGCGTAGACGGCACGGTCCTCCAGCGCGGGCGCGTCGCAGGTCCCGGGAGGGATCGTGCCCTGGTTGCGCGGCCACGCTTGCGGGCTGCCCGGGCTGGCGAGCGTGCCCTGGAGCTCGGCGAGCTGCTCAGCGGAGATACCGGGCACATCGACGCTGGCGTCGTACTCGCCATAGAAGGCCAGCATCTCCTTGACGAAGGGGGCGAGTGCGTCAGGTGCACCCGCGAAACCGGCACCGTCCATGATGGCGTACTCGTTGTACGGCGAGGCCGGCGTCGCGCGCACGATGTCGACTTTCTCGCCGTACACGCGCTCCCACGTCGCCACGGTGGCCGTCAGCCTTGCCAGGATCCGGCCCTTGTCCACCGTGACGGTGATCCCGAGAGGCTCAGCGGCCTTGCGCAGCCGCGTGATCGCCTTGGACTTGGCACCGAATCGCTTGCCCGCGGCGAGCAGCGTCGGATGGTCGCGATACTCCAGTTCCCCCGGGGTCGATCGCGTGACCGCCTCCTGCTGGAGCCTGGACGTGTCACGCGGAAGCCCCGCGAAGAACGTGATCTCGGTTCTCGCATCGCGGGCCGCGGCTGCCGCGGCACTCGCGTCTGCCGTGGGCGTGACGGCCGAGGCGCCGGGTGCCACGAGGGCACCCCCGACGAGCGCTACGGCTGCCAGCAGGGCCACGGGTCGCACGCGCATCCGCCGACCCTAGCCGTCAGGACGCGGCCCACGTCCTGCGTGTCCGGGGAATGTCCTTGGATCAGCCCTGCACGATGAGCGCCTGGTCGAGCGGCTTGCGCGCCAGGTCAGGGACCTCGCAGTCCGGGGCCGGATAGCCGACGGGGAAGAGGATGTACGGGCGCTCCGTGGCGGGACGCTCCAGGATCTCCGTGAGGAATCCCATCGGATTCGGCGTGTGGGTGAGCGTGGCGAGGCCCATCGAGTGCAGGGACGCGATGAAGAGCCCGCACGCGATCCCCACGGACTCGTTGACGTAGTAGTTCTTGCGCAGCGAGCCATCAGGCATGGGCGTGGACTTCTGCGCGAAGACAACGACGATCCACGGGACGACATCGAGGAAGGCCTTGTCCGAGGTGGTGCCGAGCGGCGCGATGGCCTGTCGCCACGCATCGGGCAGTCGACCCCCCTCGTAGTTCTCCCGCTCTTCCTCTTCTGCCGCAAGGCGAATGCGGTGCTTGATCCCGGGGTCGCTCACCGCGACGAAGGTCCACGGCTGCTGATGGGCTCCGCTGGGCGCGGTGTTGGCCGTGCTCACCGCGATCTCGATGAGTTCACGCGGCACGGGCTCGTCGCTGAAGTCACGCACGCTGCGGCGTGCGGACATCAAATCCAAGAATTCCTGCCCGCGCTCAGCAGGGTCACCGACTCGGCGACCGGCGTACGGGATAAAGCCTGCTGTCATTCCGAGAGTGTGGCATCCCGCGGGTCGGATCGGCCGCCGGCTTCGACGTCGCGCATGCCCTGCTTCATGTCCACGCGTGACAGCAGGATGCCGCCGATGATGAAGAAGACGACGAGCGCGAGGATCGCCACCCGGTAGGAGCCGAGGAACTGCAGAGTGAGACCG
>JALQSY010000067.1 GCA_023264215.1 Candidatus Nanopelagicales bacterium | reverse complement strand
TCCGTGGGTGTGGGTCATCGGGTTCAGGAGGTTTCAATGAGCAACGAGAAGCACATTCTGCGGTGCGGCGATGAGGTGCAGTTCATGCCCACGGGCGAGCTCTGGTTGGTGGCGTACGCCGACTACGAAACCGGCAAGATGTCCTGGTACGGTTGGCCCGAGGGGGTGGCAGACATTGCGGACTGCAAGCTGGTGAAGGCAGCGTCGGATGACGAGCACCTTCGCTGCGTGTCTGAGTGGTGCGACAGGCCTGCTGGTAACGATCATCGATTTTCTGCGGTTAGGCGCATCTACCGTCACCAGAACGATTCTGTGAAGGCAGAGTCACAGTGCGATCTGCCACGGATCATGGAGCTGATCGGAGCGTATCTTGCGCCGAGCGGGCCCATTTCCTACGGAAAACTGGTTGAACTTCTGCGACAGACGAAGGGTTGCGAAAGTTACAGAACCTCGGATCTATATCCTCGGCTTTTCAACCTGAAGGCCGTGCCCGCGGAGGAAGATCCGATGTTCTTGTCCTACGACTGCGAAGCAGCGGCGGCCGCTCTTTTGCAGAAACTCGAGGGCAACTGAAATGAGCTCGATCCAATGGACCGATGAGACGTGGCTTGTGGGCAAGTCCTGGTGGTCGAACGGTGACGTGGGCGTCGGCGGCGGCCCGATGCTCGACTGGATCGTCATCGGTGGCGAGTCGGGGGCCGGCGCGCGCCCCTTCGACGTTGCCTGGGCGAGAAAGGTCATCCTGGACTGCCGCGACCGCGCCGACTTGATCGGACCGGCAGTGTTCGTCAAGCAACTCGGCAGCATGCCGCACGCCAGCGGGTTTTCCCTGCAGTGCGTGTCCTCGAGCGGTGGCGACCCGGAAGAATGGCCGGAAGATCTGCGGGTGCAAGAATGGCCTTGCGAGAAATCCTGAGCCAAGCGTAGGATGATGCCCATGAGGAACGATCTCCCGCTACTGGCGCTCGTGGCCACCTGCTCACTTCTGCTCGCGGCGATGTTGACGATCGGCGGCGTCGCTGAGATCGTCGGCGCAGGGGCGATCGTTCTCCAGCTTGCCGTGGTGATCGGCGCCAGCAGGTGCGCATCATGAAGACGAAACCGAAACCGGTCTACTGCCTGAGGCTACCCGACGGCAACCTGTCCTTGTGGCGAGGCCGACTCGTGCGCGAGTGCACGATCGGCGGCCGCCTTCACTACGAGCTCGCGGGGTGGCAGCGCCGTGTCGTGGCGGACGAGCGCGACGTCGTCCTCGCCGACGAGCAGAAGCTCGAGGAGCTCGCGGTGTGACCGAGGCGAGGCCATACCAGCAACAGGCGCTGGACACCCTGCGCGAGAAGTTCCGCGCGGGTCGTCGCCGGCTGCTGCTCGTCGCTCCCACTGGCTCGGGCAAAACGTTCATGGCCGCCAAGATCATCGAGGGCGCTCTGGCGAAGGGCAACTCGGTGATGTTCCTCGCGCACCGCAAAGAGCTGATCGACCAGCCGTCGACCACGCTCGACGCCCTCGGCATCGACCACGGCGTCATCAAGGCGCACCACTGGCGGGCGCGCCCGCACTTGCCCGTGCAGGTGGCGAGCATCCAGACCCTGGTTCGTCGCGAGGTGCGGCCGAGCGCGAAGGTGCTGATCATCGATGAGGCTCACCGCACCAGGGCGGCGCAGTACGAGCAGGTGCTGAAGGACTACCCCGAGGCGCTCGTGCTCGGGCTTACCGCCACGCCAGCGCGGCTCGATGGGCGCGGCCTGGGGCACGTCTTCGAGGAACTTGTCGAGGCTGCCAAGATGAGCGAGCTGCTCGACCAGGGCTATCTCTGCCCGCCACGGATCTTTGCCCCGCGCGGCGCGAACCTGGAGGGCGTGGCGGTGAAGAACGGCGACTTCGATGCGAAGGCAGCGGCCGAGCGGTTCGACTCGGCGTTGATCGGCGACATTGTCGAGCACTGGCGCAGGTACGCGGCGGATCGACGCACGATCTGCTTCGCGCCCAACGTCTCGAAGAGCCTGGAGCTCGTGCGGCGGTTCAACGCCGCAGGTGTGCGAGCGGGTCACGTCGACGGCACGATGCGCGAGCGCGAACGCGACCTCGAGCTTGCTCGCTTTCGCATCGGCGAGCACCAGGTGCTCTGCAACGCGAGCCTGCTCGTCGAGGGGTACGACCTGCCCGAGATCAGCGCCGTGATCCTCGCCGTGGCGACGATGTCGATCACCAAGTATCTGCAGATGTGCGGCCGCGGCTCGAGGACAGCGCCAGGCAAGGTCGACACGCTGATCCTCGACCATGGCGGCAACTTCTTCATCCACGGCTCGCCGGTGATCGACCGCTCGTGGTCGCTCGACGGCGACGAGACGGGCAGAAGGGCAACCCACGGCGATGACTACGCGATCTGCAACACCTGCAGCACCACGTACCCGCCCGGGCGGCAGTGCCCCACGTGCGGCTCAGGGGACGCCACGATCCGCCAGGTCTGCGCCCACGAGGAGCGCGACGGCGAGCTCGTCGAGGTGGACCAGGCGCCGAAGTGCCCGGACTGCGGCGCCAAGGACATCAGGATCCGGCGGGGACCGGGCCCGTACGATCTGAAGATCCTGTGCCACGCGGGCTGCGGCGTCGAGCAGTACATCGTCGACAAGCCCCGCGCGCACGCCGCGTCGAGCATGCAGCGGCAGCAGGAGTACAACCGCCTGCGCGCGGTGGCGATCAAGCACGGGTTCAAGCGCGGTTGGGCTGACCACCGCTATCGTGAAACGTTCGGCAAGTGGCCGGCCTCAGCCTGGAAGAGCAACGAGCACCATCCATGACGCCCCTGTCGCATCAAGAGAAGCTCGACGAGCTGAAGAAGCACCTGACCGCGATCCGCAAGATCGCGCGGCGACTCGTGGTCGTCTACGGGGCGTCGTACAGCGTGACGGACGACGCGGTGCAGAGCGCGAGCCTGTACATGTGGAAGGCCCTTGGGCGCTTCGATCGCGACCGGGGCGTGCAGGTGATGACGTACTGCTACCCATGGATCAAGGTCGGCGCTGAGCGGGAAATCCAGCGGCACGTCAGGTACCTGCGACGCATGAACGGCGACGTAGAGTGCGAGGAGTTGAGCCGCGCGGACGAAGCGGAGGACTGTGCCGTCGAGATGGTCGAGCACATGTTCTCCAACAGCATGCACCGGTGGATGGATCAGGTGCTCACGCCAGCGCAGAAGCTCGCTGTCGTCAAGCGCCTCGAGGGCAAGACTCTGCGCGACGCTGGCAAGGAGATGGCGCTCACGCATGAGCGCGTGCGACAGCTGACGAACGAGGCGATGTTCAATCTTCGACGAGCAGTGGTTTCCGCAGAAGGAGTGGCACGATGAAAAAAGACAGCAAGACCAGTGACGTGATCAGCATTCGCGAGGATAACTGGCGCTCGGCCTTTCAGGGCCACGCGATGCGCACGAACTTCTGCCTGGCGCTCTCGCGTACGATGCTGGAGATGCTGTGCGCGGTCGCCGACCAGGTGCACTGGGATCGGAGTCTGTATTTCCAGGACTACGGCGTCTCACGTCCGAACAACTGGATCGCACCGGAACAGGCGCTGATCAAGCGAGGACTGGTCGTCAGAGTCGTGCACTCGGCGCGAGATTCCAAGGTGCCGCTGACCGATATGGAGTCCCGCGACACCCTGCAGCTGACTCCCGCTGGAGCCGCTGTCGTAGAGCTTCTTCGTGTCGCTGGCATCTTCATCGAGGCCGACGCCGCGATCATCAAGCGCGCCAGGAATGGGAAATGAACATGACCGACCACCGCGACGAAATCGAAACCGCGATGCGCGAGATCGACGCCAGCGAGCACGCCATCGAGCTCGTGCGCAAGAAGACGGCATCGATCGCTCTGATGGTAGAACAATCGCGGACGTTCGAGCAGAGGGCGCTTCGTCTGCGAGAGGAACTCGCGCAGCTCGTGCTGAGCATGGTGGCGTGCGATCGCTTGATGCAAGAAGAGCTGGCGCACGTCGAGTACCTCCGCGAGGAGGCCTCGCGCCTCACGGCCTCAGCGCGGTCGCGCGTCGACGCCCTGACCACCAAGGTGTTCGCCGACGACGACGCGAAGCGCGGCCGCCACTGATCGATGGACGCGCGCGTGGATCGGTGGCACCATCGGCCGGTGGGACCCGCACTCCTCGTCACCGCAATCGGCGCCATCATGCTCCTGTCGACTCGGAAGACCAAGCGCAGCCCCGGCGGGACCGGCGACGCCGGCGGGGGCAGCACCGGAGGCGGGGCCGGCGGCGCCGACGGTCAACAGGGCGCGGGCGGGGGCCTGACGCCGGAGCAGGCCGCGATCCAGCAGCTGTGCCGAACGCCGGGACGCCTGAGCGCGCCCACGCAGCGGATCCTGATCGAGCAGGTGATCGAGCCGCTCTGGGACGAGTACGCCGCCACGCTCGGCCCTCAGCCGGCGCCCGACGAGCTCGACCGAGTGCTGACGAGCATCGCGGCGAAGGTGATCGGGCGCTGCGGTCCCCGCGGGGCCAAGCCGGGTGCCCAGCTCGTCGCCATGGAGCTTGCGCGTGCGGTCTGGTGGCGCCGCTCCGGCGCCTCGGGCCTCTGACCCCTACCGGCGGCGCGACAGCCACCACAGCGCCGCCGCAGCCGCGCCGGCGACCGCCAGGCCCATGCCGCCCCCCGAGCGCCGCGGCTGGGGCGTGGTGCCTTCTGGCATCGCGTAGGTGTCCCGCCCGGGCGGCGGCGGGACCTCGGTGGCCGCGGCGAAGCGACCCTGGCCGGCGACCATGCACCGGTGCCCCTTCCGGCGGCGCTCGACCTCGTCGCGGTAGAGCACGTCGGGGACGTTCGAGAGGTCGACCTGGCAGACCGCCTGGTGCTCGAGGAGGTCCCGGCGGCGCCGCTCCCACCGCGCGCGCACGGCGGCGTCGTCCAGGGCGTCGAAGTCCTCGTTGACGTAGGCCACCGTGAGCGTGTCGCAGAAGGCCAACTGGCGCTTGCGCAGCGTCTTGAGTTGCTTCTCCGGGAAGTACTCGAGCTCGCGCGAGCCGTCTCCCCAACCGAAGATCGGGGCGTCGCCAGCACGATCGAATCGTTTGAAGATCGCCGCTCTCGTCGCATCCTTCAGGTGCTTCGTTTCCCGGATCATGACCCGGAGGTTTTCGATGTAGCTGTGCCAGAACGAAGCGGCCTTGCCAGCGTCGACCGCAAACGCCGCTGGCACATTGTTCCGCGCCACGTGGCGCCACAGCCAGACGCACTGCTGCGTCGCCGAGGGCAGCAGCGTCGCGCCCGTCTCGATCACGCTCTCGGGCCCAGTCGTCTCGATGGCCTGGTGCAGCCACGCGGTGCCCGGCACGAACCCGACCCAGCCGTCGGACCCCTTGGGCCCAGCGGTGGCGATCCGCACGCCGCCGCCGTCCAGGTTGCTGACGTGGAAGTAGGGGCCGGCCGAGCTCGCCCGGCCGTACCCCGGCGGGAAGAACAGCGGGGACCACGAGGTGCCGCGCACCAGGCTGAGCACCGCGTTGTTCAGCACGTCACGGTCGGCATCAGGATCGAACCGGCTGGGCGGATACAGCCGCTTGGGGTCCTGCTGGCTCTTGACCATGTGCACCAGGTTCGCGATCGTCTTCCCCACGTTCCACAGCAGCTTGATCACCTGGCCGGCGATCGGCACCGCAGCTGTGAGGTTGACCGCGTTGCCCACCCCAGCCTCGACGGCCTTGTCGAGCATGTCGTTGCTCTCACTCATGCGCCCCAGCGCCGCTGCCATCGACCCTGCGGCCTTCTCGAGCACCGCGACCATGGTCGCCTCGACGTCGATGCCCAGGCTGTCGACCATCGCATCGAACATTAGCCGAGGGGCTCCTACCCCCGTCGCAATCCCGCCAAACACGATCTTGGAGGCCTGCGACCAGATTTCGGCGCGCGCCAGCGTCGCCTGCGCCGCCATCGCGGCCTGGGCGAGGTTCGAGCCGCCCAGCTGGCCAAGCTTGCCCCAGTCGGGCAGCGTCTCGTCGACGCGCACTGGGAGAGCTCGGATCGCCGGGTCTGACTTGGGCAGTCGCATCGAGGCCCAAGTGTGCGAGAACAGTAGCAAACTGTCAATGGCCCTTGGCAGAACGACAACCGCGTCGCATAACCACGAACATGCGACGCATTCTCGTGATCTTCGCGCTGGCCTCGTGCATGGCGACCCCTGGCACCGAAACCGAATCCCCGAAGCCCAGCTGTCGCGACCGGTGCGACAGCTACCGCATCGAGCACGAGGGTGGATGGAGCGGCCTCGTGCAGCACGCTGGCGAGGACCGCTCCAAGTACAAGCGGTGCATGGAGCTTTGCCGGCGAGGTTGACGGCGGAAGGTTCCGTCGTTACAAGTGCACGACATGAACGCCACCGACCTCGCAGAAACGTTCGAGCAGCGACTCGAGAAGGCCCGCGTCGAAACCGCACTCACGCTGCTGCGTGAGGTGGCGTCGACCACCACCCTGAACAAGATCGTCGAGTACATCAGCTCGGTGCAGGATCGCGACGCGCTGCTCAACATGTCGCCGGTCGAGCTGTTCGGCCTCGCTGCGCCCGCCGTCGCAGCGCACGAGCCCGCGCCCACGCCGGCTGCCGCGCCAGCCGCGACGTCGGCGGCCGCGGAGCCTCGCCCGCGTCGCGGTCGGACGCGGAACCTGACGCTGCCGCTCGGCCACGAGTCCGCACCGGCGCCGAAGGCGCCGAAGGCGCCGCCGCGCGTCGGCGCGACCAAGGCCGAGAAGGCCGCCAACGGCAAGGCCGCCAACGGCAAGGCCTCCGCCTACGACGCCGCGGTGGCGCAGTTCCTCGCGAAGGTCACCAAGGGTACGTCGTTCAAGACGGGGGCGATCCTGTCGATGTTCGACAACCCGGCAGCGGCTCGCACCCGCGTCACCAGCCTGCTGAACGAGCAGATCGCGGCGGGCAAACTCCGCCGTCACGGCGGCGGCCGCTCGGCCTTCTACGAGGTCGTGTGAGCCTGATCAATCCCAACCCGCCACGGGTGAAGGTCAAGCTCGGCGAGAGCTGGTTCGAGTTCATCGAGGACCACCAGTTCATCGAGCAACCGCAGTCGCCTCAGGCGGCCGTGCAGTTCCTGATCATCGCCTACCACATGCTCAAGAGCCTGGTCGTCGAGCTCGACCGGCAGGGCTTGATCAAGATCCAGCGGCCGGACGACGAGGGCGAGCCTCGCAGCGCGCTGGATCGGGTCGCCGATCAGCTCGAGGAGCTCGGCTTCAAGCCTGAGGCCGACGCAACCGAGACGGACGACAAGAAGGTCCACTAGGCCATGCAACCCTCCGCGATTGCCAAGCCCGAGCGGTTCGCCGTCGCCACCACGGCGCTCGTGGCACTGCTGTGCGCGACCGGATGGCCGTCGCGTCTCGGGCTCACGCCCGACGAGGTGGGCACGATCCTCGCCAGCCTCGGAACGCTCGCCGCGCTCGCGCGCTCGGCGTGGCAAGCGTGGAAGGCTGGGCAAACCCATGGATGAGGACGTCAATGTTCGCGTCGCCGCGAGCACCGAACACGCTTTCGTGTCGTTCTCGGTCGGCGACTTCCTGCTCTACCTCACCGACAAGAACGCTCAGGAGCTCGGCGAAGCTCTGCTCGCCGCCGCTGTCGTTGCTCGCAAAAACATCCAGGCCAGGCCGCCGCGATCCCATGGATGAGGACGTCAACGAGATCATTTTCGCGGCGGCGGATCATCGACTGCGTCAGCAACATCCTGAAGACCCAGGACCGCAGTGTCATCCATGCACCCGTCCGCCAGGCGACTGAGGCGCTCGAGGCCCGACGCGAGTTCCATCGACAGCTGCTCAAGATCTCTAGCGGACGCGGAGAGCAGGGCCTTGACGCCGTTGTAGCGCGAGCTCGACGGCAGGCTCGCGCCGGCGTCGCGCAGTCGCGCGGCGAGTTGCGAAGCGTCGCCGGCGGCGCGCACGAGCGCGTCGCGGTGGGCATGGATCCCGGTGTAGAGGTCGGCGATCTTGGGCTCGGTCATGGCTTGCGCCTCCGCGGCGCGGGCGATTGTGGCGCAGGTTCGCGCGCGCGAGCAAGCTCCTCGCGCAGCGCGGCGAACTGCACCGCGAGCTCGTCGCGCACCTCGGCGCGAAGCTCGCCTACTCGGCGCTCCGTCTCGGCGATCAGGCGCTGCTCGAGCTGCTCGCTGGCCTCGGTCGCCACCACGCGGGCGTCGTCGACGTCGTCGGCTAGGTACGACCGCATGGAGCGGCTCAGGACGGCCACGACCGCCAGGGAGGACAAGCTCGCCACCGACGCCACGATCGCCCCCAGGCCGCGCCACAGCGACTTCTTGGCGAGCCGGGCGGCCTCGTTTTCGAGGGCGAGCGCGCGTTCCTCCGCCGTCCGGGCGC
>JALQSY010000066.1:5822-8604 GCA_023264215.1 Candidatus Nanopelagicales bacterium | reverse complement strand
CGGAAGGGGTCGAGGCCGTGCTCGCGGAGGCCGATCGCATCGTGTCCGAGGACACTGCGGCGAACCGCCAGCTCTCTCGACACGGCGCGGACTGGATCCTCGCCCGCGTGAGCCGACGCCCCGTGCGGGTGGTCACCCACTGCAATACCGGAGCACTGGCGACGACCGGTTGGGGCACGGCCTTCGGCATCATCCGTGAACTCGCCGAGAGGGATCAGATCGAGTTGGTCTACGCGGACGAGACCAGGCCGCTGCTGCAGGGAGCGCGCCTCACCGCGTGGGAGTGCGAGCGCCACGGGATCCCCTATGTCGTCCAATCGGACGGGGCAGCGGCATCGACGATCCTGCGTGGGCTCGCCGACGTCGCGATCATCGGTGCCGATCGCATCGCCCGCAATGCCGACACGGCTAACAAGATCGGGTCGGTGGGAGTCGCGCTGGCCTGCGCCGCTGCAGGGATCCCCTTCGTGGTGGCGGCGCCATCGTCGACAGTCGACCTCGCCACCGAGTCGGGCGATCAGATCGAGATCGAGCTCCGAGCGGGCGAAGAGGTGACCAGGTGGGGATCGGTGGAGACCGCGCCCCCGGGTGCTCGAGGATTCAACCCCGCGTTCGATGTCACGCCCGCTCACTACATCTCCGCGGTCGTCACCGAGCTCGGCGTCATCGAGCCCGCGCGAGGCGAGGCCGTCGAGACCATCGCGGGAGGCCCGGCGTGACGACGCCCCTGGAGCAACTCGTTTCTCGGTCCAACGCCATCGGCGAGGATCCGTCGCTCGTGGTCTACGGCGGTGGCAACACCTCCGCCAAGGGATCGGTCATCGACCATCTCGGCCGCGAGCAGCGCGTCATGTGGGTCAAGGGCTCCGGTGCCGACATGAGGGGCTCGGTGGACTCCGATTACCCCGCGCTGCGCCTCGACGATCTGCTGCCCCTGCTCGAGCGCGAGGACATGTCCGATGAGGAGATGACCGATCTCGTCGCCCGGGCTCTGCTGGATCCCGGCGCGCGACGTCCGTCGATCGAGACCCTTCTCCACGCCTTCCTTCCCTATACGCACATCGACCATGTGCACGCGGACGCGATCTGCGCGCTCACCAACCACGCGGACGGGCCCCGCATCGTGCGCGAGGCACTCGGAGACGGCTTCGCGTACGTCGACTGGATGCGCCCCGGCTTCTCGCTCAGCAAGGTGGTCGCCGAACTGCCCGATCGCGACGGCGTCGTGCTCGCGCACCACGGCCTCATCACGTGGGGTGAGTCGTCGCAGGAGTGCCTCGAGCGCACGCGCGCGACCGTCGATCGGGCATCGGCGTACCTGGATGCACTGCCGCTGCGCGCTCCGTCGGCTGCCCCGGTCGCGGATATGCCCAATGACGAGATCGAGCGATTGCTGCTGCGCCTGCGCGGCGCGATGTCGCGCACGGGCCGCCGCGTGCTGCGGGTGGATGGACGACTGAGGTCGATCGCCGACCGACCCGATGTCGTCGAGGTCGTGGCCGGGGGAGTGAGCAGCGCCGACCACATGCTGCGCATCAAGCCGCGGTCCGCGATCGCTGCTTCCGCCGAAGGTGCCGTTGCGTCGGTCGATGCCTACGCGTCGGACTACGCGGCGTATGTCGAGCGCCATGCGGATGCGATGCCCGAGGGCTTCGGCATGCACGACCCGATGCCGCGCGTCGCCCTCGTCCCCGGACTGGGTGCGGTGACCACCGGCGTGAACCTGAGGGATGCCGAGATCGCGGCCGATATCGCCCTGCACACCCACGGGGTCGCGGCCACCGTGAGCGATCGCATCGGCACCCCGGTGGGTCTCGACGAACGTGAGACCTTCCGCTTCGACTACTGGCCCATGGAGCTCTACAAGCTGACCCTTCGCGCGCCAGCCCCCGACCTGGCCGGATACATCGCCGTCGTCACCGGAGCGGCATCGGGCATAGGTCGCGGAATCGCACGGGAACTCGCGGCGCGGGGCGCCTCGCTCGTCCTCGCTGATCTCGACGGCGCGGGACTGGAGGAGACCGCCGAGCGCGTGCGCGAGTCGGGCGGCGCCGCGCCGGTGCTCATCGCGGGTGACCAGTCGGACGCGGCCGTCGTCGACGAGACGGTGCGGCGCGCGGTGCGCGACTTCGGTGGGCTCGACGGGGCGGTGATCAACGCGGGGATCGGCGTATCCGGGACGCTGGAGGAGCTCACGGTCGATCAGTGGGACTCCGCCCTGCGCATCAATCTCACCAGCGGATTCCTCCTCACTCGCGCGGCGATGCGGATGCTCCGGGAGCAGGGCAGCGGGGGATCCCTGGTCTACGTCGCGAGCAAGAACGCGTTCGGCCCCGGGGCGGGGTTCGGTGCCTACTCGGTGTCGAAGGCCGGCATGGTGCAGTTGATGCGCATCGCGGCGCTGGAGGGCGGCGCGGCGGGCATCCGGTCCAATGCGATCAACCCTGACGCGGTATTCGACAACTCCCGGTTGTGGGATGGCGGACTCCGCGAGGAGAGGGCAGCCGCGCACGGAATCGCGCCCGAGGAACTCGAGGACTTCTACGCCGCGCGCAACATCCTCAAGCGACGCGTGACGACCTCCGACGTCGCGGCGACCGCGGCGTTCCTCCTGTCCGACGCATCGTCGCGCACGACGGGCGCTGTCATCCCCGTCGATGGCGGCGTCGCCGGGGCCTTCCCCCGTTGATTCAGCCCGTGGGCGTGGTCACTGGAGCCGGATGTCGGTCATCTCGGTGACCTCCGGGTACGCCGAGTCCTCCACGGCGTGCGGCTCACCGTC
>JALQSY010000066.1:0-5812 GCA_023264215.1 Candidatus Nanopelagicales bacterium | reverse complement strand
CTCGCTCGCCATCGACAGGTACTGCTGAGCTCAATTGCCCTGCCCTATCGAGACATCCGGTCGGTTGGAACTCTCGATAAGGCCGTCCAAGTGATCACACGAGGTGGATGTCGGTCATGTCGGCGACCTCGGGGTACGCCGACTCGCCCATCGCGTGGGGCTCACCGTCGCGGCGCACCCGCACGACCTGCCAGCCGGCATCGGTGGCCGCATCGAGTTCGGCGACGACATCGGAGCAGAAGAGGAGCTCCTGCGGAGCGACGTCGATCGCCGCGGCAATCGCCCGATACGACGACGGGTCGCGCTTGGGCCCGGCGTTCGCGGTGTCGTAATGGCCGCTGATCCACTCGGTCAGGTCGCCCGCCGGGGAGTGCGCGTACCAGTTGCGCTGCGCGAGGACCGAGCCTGACGAGTACACCGAGATGGCGTAGCCGGCCGCGTGCCACCGACGAATGGCGTCGAGCGCATCGGGGAAGAAGTCCGACACGAGGTCGCCATCGGCAAACCCCTGCTGCCAGATCAGACCCTGGAGATCCTTGAGCGGGGTCACCTTGCGATCCTCCGCGACCCACTGCCGAAGGACCGAGACGATGTCATCGTCGGAGGGGTCCTCGATGCCGGCTTCACGCGCCACCTCGTCGACGATCCTGCGGGTGTCGACGTCTCCCGGGTGCTCGGCAAGCCAGGTCGCGAAGCGGTCGGCGGCGTAGGGGAAGAGGACGTCGTAGACGAAGGCTGAGGCGCTGGTCGTACCCTCGATGTCCACGACGACATGGCGCACGCCGGTGAAATCGGCCACGAAGGGAGGCTACATGTCCACGGCGGAGGATCTCGCGCGCGCGTCTCGTCGCCTCTACGCACTCGGGTGGATGCGCGGCACCTCCGGCAACGTCTCGGTCCGCGATGGCGAGGCGATCCTCGTGACGGCCTCGGGGATCGACAAGTCGGCGGTGGATGCCGGCGATGCGGTCTTCATCGACGACGCGGGTGGGCCGCTGCCCGGGCAGGCGCATCGCCCCAGTGCCGAGGCACCCGTGCACGCCGCGGTCATTACGCGGCTCGGTGCGGGGGCGGTCGTCCATGTGCACTCGCTCGCCGCGGTCGAGGCCGCGGCACGGTGGCCCGAGGGGGTCCCGCTGCGCGACGTGGAGCAACTCAAGGGCATCGGTCGCGGTGCGCACGGCGATGCGGTTGTCGTGCCGGTGATCGCCAACTCCCAGGACATGGCGGATCTCTCGGGACGACTGCTGGCACGCCATGATCCGGCGGTCCCGGGCGTGATCGTCGCCGAGCACGGCCTGTACGCCTGGGGTGCCTCGCTGGGTGAGGCCATCGACCGCACGGAGAGTTTTGACTGGCTCTTCGAGCATGCGCTGCGCCTCGATCGACTCGGGCGACCCGGGGGCTAGTGCGCCGAGCCCCTCGGCGCGGCAGAATGCTGCCCCGTGGCCGGTGATGCCCCGGCCGGGGACAAGGAGGACACATGACACTGCTCACCGTCTGGGCCGACGATCAGGCCGATGCGCCGCTGCTGCAGACCTCCGACCATGCGGCCATCGCCGAGGAGTTGTCCCCTCTCGGAGTGGTGTTCGAGCACGTGCCCGCTCCCGAGCGCCTCCCCGACTCCGCCACGCAGGACGAGATCCTCGATGCGCACCGGGAGCTGGTCGATCGTCTCGTGGCCGAGCACGGCTACCGACTCGTCGACGTCGCCCAATTGCATCCGGTGGACTCCGATGAGTGGCGGGCCACGGCTGAGGCCGCGCGCCTGAAGTTCCTCAACGAGCACACCCACGACGAGGAGGAGATCCGCTACTTCGTCGCGGGGTCCGGGGTGTTCTACCTCCATATCGACGGCAAGGTCCACGCGATGCTCTGCACCCCGGGCGACCTGCTGAGTGTGCCTGCCCTCACCACGCACTGGTTCGACATGGGCACGCTGCCAGACTTCACGGCGATCCGCTTCTTCCACGACGACGACGGCTGGGTGGGCACCTTCACCGGGAGTGACATCTCGACCCACTTCCCCACCTACGACGAGCTGACCGCTGCCGCCGCCGCGAACGCATGACCGAGATCGACTGGCCGTCCCTGCGTGCGGCAGCCGAGGAAGCACGCGATCACGCGTACGCGCCCTACAGCCGCCATCCGGTCGGGGCCGCCGCGCTCACGACCACGGGGCGAGTCGTCACCGGCTGCAACGTCGAGAACGCCTCTCTCGGCATCACGCTGTGCGCGGAGTGCGGCCTGGTCAGTGAACTGGTGAGGACCAGCCCGGCGGGACAGCGCGAGGGACTCATCGCCTTCGCGTGCGTCGGCCCGCATCCTGGTCCGCTCCTGCCCTGCGGTCGCTGCCGGCAACTCCTCCACGAGCACGGCGGTGCGGCGATCCTGATCGACCGCGCGGGCGGCCCCGTCCCCCTCGGCACCTTGATCCCCGACGCCTTCGGACCCGATGACATCCCGGGGCATACCGCGTGAGTGGGGGCGCGCTCGGCATCATCGCGGGTACGGGGTTCTACGCGCTTGATGGTCTGCAGGACGCGCGCGAGTTCGCTCACGAGACGGCATTCGGCCCGGTGATGGTCAGCGGTGGAACCATGCACGGCCGCGAGACCTACTTCATTTCACGACATGGCTTCGATCACTCCGTGCCGCCCCACATGGTCAACTATCGAGCGATCATCCAGGCGCTCGTGGACCTCGGTGTCAGCGAGATTCTCGCTGTCAACGTCGTAGGAGGCATCGGCCATGACGCAGGGGCGCTGGTGGTCGTCGACGACTTCATCGACTTCACCCATCAGCGGCCGGTGACGTTCTTCGACGGCTCGACGCCCGAGGGCGTCGTGCACGTCGACATGGGGGAGCCGTATGACGGCAGGCTGCGTGCGACGTGGTTGCGCGCTGCCGCCGACCTCGGGATCCCGGTCGCGGAGGAGGGGGTCTACGGCGCCTTCGAGGGGCCGCGCTTCGAGACGAAGGCCGAGATCCGCATGGCCCGCGCCGCCGGAGTGGGCGTCGTGGGCATGACGGGCGTGCCCGAGGTCGTCCTCGCGGCCGAGCGCGGCCTGCCCTACGCGAGCCTGTGCCTGGTGGCCAATCCCGGAGCGGGCCTGAGCCCCGAGCCGATCACCATCGAGGAGGTCAACGCCGTCGTCGCCGAGGGCGCGCGCACCGTGATCGCGATCCTGGATCGCTCCGCCGCCATCCTGGCGGGCTCACCATGACCGCAGACATCGTGATTCGCGATGCTCGGTTCGCACTCATGTGCAGTCCCGAAGGCGAAGCGCGAGAGAACGTCAGCATCGCGATCACGGACGGCGTCATCACCGCGGTGGGCCATGACATGCCCGATGCCGACGTGGTGATCGATGGGACGCACCTTGTGGTCATGCCGGGACTGGTCAATCTCCACACTCACCTGGCCATGACACTCCTGCGTGGCATCGCCGAGGAGGTCGACCTCCAGGGATTCCTCGAACGGGTGTGGGCCGAGGAAGCGCGCATCATGGACTCCGACGGGGTCTACGCCGGCACGCGCCTCGGCGCCCTCGAGGCGCTCCTCGGCGGAACGACGACAGCGCTGGACATGTACTTCCATCCCGCTGACGCCCACCGTGCCGCCGTCGAGGTCGGGCTGCGCCATGTCGCAGGCCCCGTGTTCTTCTCGTTCCCCGGGCCCGACCACATGTCCTGGGACGAGCGCATGGCCATGGCGCGGTCCTGGCCGCAGACCCTCGAGTCGATCGGCGGTCCCCATGTGCCGCCCGCCCTCATGCCCCATGCGGCCTTCACGGTCGAGCTGGACCACCTCGCCCAGATCGCCGACCTCGCCCGCGAGCAGGGAGCGCTGATCACGACCCACGCGTCCGAGAACGATCGAGAGAACGACGACACCGTGACGGCGAGGGGCGTACGTCCGATCCCCGCGCTGGACCAGTCCGGCATCCTCGAACTCGCTCCGGTGCTGGGGCACGGCGTCCGACTCGACGAGGACGATCGGAAGAGGCTGGCGGCCACGGGAGCATCCGTGGCGCACTGTCCGGGCTCCAACATGAAACTGGCCAGCGGCGCCGCGGACGTGGTCGGCTATCGCGACGACGGCATCCGTGTCGGCATCGGCACCGATGGCTGCTCATCGAGCAATGACCTCGACATGTTCGCCGCGATGCGTCTGACGGCCAACCTCGCGCGCCTCGTGCGCGACCACCCGGCTGCCCTGTCCGCGCGCGACGTGGTGCGCGCGGCGACGATCGAGGGCGCCGAGGCCCTGGGCCTGGGCGATCGGATCGGGACCATCGAGGTGGGCAAGGAGGCCGACCTCATCGCGATCGACCTGCGCAGTCCCCACATGGTCCCCGTCCACGATCCGTACACATCGGTGGTCTTCAGCGCCGGGCGATCAGACGTGCGCCACGTGCTCGTGGCCGGGCAGCCCGTCGTCATCGACCGCCGATCCACCCGGGTCGACCACGACGAGGTCATGTCCGATGCGCATCGAATCGTCGAGGGATCATGAGCGACCTCGATTCCCTGTCCGCGCCGGAGGTGATCGCGTCGCTCGGCCTGGAATACCTCGAGGGAGAGGGAGTCTGGATCCGCCTGCTCTGGCGCACCGATCACGGCAACGCCATCTACGGACTGCTGACCCCTGATGACTTCAGCGCACTGCACGTGCTCGACGAGGACGAGATGTGGGTGCACGTCGCGGGGGCCCCGGTGGACATGCTCGTCCTCCATCAGGACGGTTCGCACTCGGACCACATCCTGGGCACCGGCATCGATCGCGGCGAGGAGCCGGCTGTCCGCGTGCCGGCGAAGGCCTGGCAGGGCTCGCGCACGCGGGGGGCGTGGAGCCTCGTGGTCTGCTCGCTCGCTCCGCCGTTCAGCGGATTCACCCTAGCCGGCGACGACACCGACCTGGCGTCGTGGCCGGAGGCGGCCGACCGTGCCCGTTCGCTCATCCGACCCGCAGGCGTCCGGTGAGCACTCCCCGGGCGCTGGTCACCGGCGCGCGCGGCATGCTGGGGCGGTCCCTGATCCGAGCACTCGACGGCGCCGGCTACGACGTCATCGCGCACAGCAGGTCGACGGTGACGGAGGCGACAGGGACCTGGCGCAGCGGCGACCTCACCGATCCCGCGGTGGCCCGCGAGCTCGCGACAGACCTCGGCCCCATCGACCTGCTGGTCAACAACGCGGCCGATCAGTCGACCGGGCGCCTGCGCGACCTGAGCCCCGAGGACTGGTCGGCCATGATCGGGGCCACGCTGATGTCGGCAGTGCACCTGTCCGTCGCGTGCGCGCCCGCGATGCCGCCGGGCTCCGCCATCGTCAATGTGTCGTCGATCGAGGCGTCCTCCCCCTTCCCCGGACACGCTCACTACGCCGCCGCCAAGGCGGCGCTGGAGTCCTTCACGCGGTCGGCGGCCCGTGAATGGGCCCCCGTGGGCATTCGTGTCAACGCCGTCGCTCCGGGCTTGATCGCTAGGCCCGGGCTGGAGCAGGAATGGCCCGATGGCTTCGCGTGGTGGACCCAGTCTTGCCCGCTCGGGCGCGCCATCGAGCCCGATGAGGTTGCCGAGGCGGTGCTGTTCCTCGCCCGAGCCGCGGCGATTTCGGGGATCGTGATGGCCGTCGATGGGGGATGGTCGGGCAGCACCTGGCGTCCGTAGTCGTCACTCAAGTCACATCCATCACGCTGGTCGCTCTCGGTGGTTACGGCTGTGTCACGGGGCAGTGGCGTCGTCACTCGTTGTCGGGACGATGGCTAGGGTTCAGCCAACGCTCAAGCCCATCAAGAGCGGCGTAG
>JALQSY010000065.1 GCA_023264215.1 Candidatus Nanopelagicales bacterium | reverse complement strand
GGGCAACGCCTTCCCGGCCCATCGCTTGCGCGAGCCGGGCTTTGATATCCTTGGCGCGCTCTTCGAGCGGCCTGCTCTGCTTGCTGATCTCCGACGTCTGCGCGCGAATCTTCGCCCACTCGTCGGCGAGCGCGACGAGGACCGGGTCGTCGATCGTCGGGGCAGGGTCGGACGGAGCGGGCGGGTAGAGGGTGGCGAGCGCGGCGAGGTCCGGCCCTCGCGCAGCGGGCTCGCGCCCGTCTCGCAGGCAGCGCTCCCACTCGGCCTGCACGGTCTCGCCGACGAACTTTCGGATCTCGGGGGTGCTCTCGATCGTGTAGGTGTGCAGCTCGGTGCCGTAGCACACCGCGAGGATCGTCCGGTGGACGCGGCACACAATCTGCTGCCACACGACCTGCAGCCAGTAGGAGGCGATCTTGCTGGGCGCGTCCAGATCGGGGACACGCCCCTGGAGCGCGTCCCACAGGGAGACGTCGGAGTGCGACTGCGTCGTTTTCGCCTCGACGAGCGAAAGCGAGCCGTCGCGGTGCTGGATCAGCGCGTCGGGGGAGCACGTCGCCCACGGGAGCAGTCGGTGGGTACAGTGGACCACGTAGTCACGGGTCGACGTGATCCGCAGGATGTCGCCTTCGGGCAGCTCGTCGGCGAGGAGCTGGAGCACGAAGGGCTCCATGTGCGTCCCGTAGAGCATGCGCGCGTTCGTGGGGTCGCGCTCCTCGTGCCCGTGCTTGCGGCGCCACAACTGGTGCCGGGTCTGCCACGGGTTGACGCCGAGGAGCGTGCCGATCTCCGACGCGCCAAGGTGCGTCTGCTTCGCACGGCCTGCGTACCAGTCCGAGTACGCGAGGATCTTCGCCGTGCTGGTCTTGTTGAGCGACGCTTGCGCGCGCTGCAGGTCCACAGCGGTCCCGTACAGAGACTGTTCGATCACGTTCTTCTTCATGCGGCGGCTCCGGGGTAGTCGCGGACGTGGTCACGCCACGCGGTGAGGACGGCCCGCTCGGCGAGCTGCCAGCGGGAGAGGGTGCGGTGTTGGTAGTGGGTGATCGCGGGGTCGGCGTAGGACGGGCGGTCCATCCACTCGGCCTGCCGGTCGCCGGGTACGATCGTCCGCAGGTCGCCCGGCCGTACGCGGGTGGTGAGCACGGCCCATGCGACGTCGCGCGCTGCCTGCTCGCGCGGCCCCATGTACTCGACCGCCACCGAGCGTACCTGGCGGACGTCGGACTCGATCCACACGACCGACCACAGGCCGGTTCGGCGGGACTGGACGACGGCGACGAGCGCCCACGCTCCATCGCGCCCGGTGCGGCAGGAGGCGAGGTCGGCGGCGATCTTCGTCGTCGAGAGGCGCACCCACTCGACCGGGCGCGCTTTGCGCTGCGGCGTGTCGGCAGCCTGCAGCGAGCCGCACGCCGAGCACCGGGGGTCGCTCTCGCGGACCTCGGCGCCGCAGGACCAGCACGCCCGGGTGTGGACGTGCCCGCAGTACGGGCATTCGGCCTGCCCCTGCGGGATCGAGACGGAGCAGCCCTTGCACTCGCGCTCGGGCGGCCTGCCCTTGGCTGGCCAGAGGTCCGGCTCGACCTCGAGCGACGGGTGCCGCTCCAGCGAGTAGCCGCAGTCGATGACGGTGCAGACGTGCTTGCCCGCGTGCAGGCGCTTGCCTCGCCCGACCATCTGCACGACGGTCGAGTGCGCCGAGCACGGGCGCGCGAGCACGACGCAGGACACGGGCGGGCAGTCCCACCCTTCGGTCGCGACGGCGACGTTGACGAGGACCTGTGCCCGGCCTTCGGCCAGCGCCGCGAAGCGGGCTCGTCGCTCCGCGTCGGACGTCGTGCCGTCGACGGTGACTGCGACGTAGCCTCGCCGGGTGTACTCGGCGGCGAGGTGCATCGCGTGGGAGACGGTCGAAGCGAAGACCACTGTCCGCTCGTGCGCGGACTCGGCCTGCCATGCGTCGACGATCGCCCGGATGACGTCGTCGCCGTCGTACAGCTCGGCAATCGCTGCCGGGTCGTACTCGCCTCCGACGATCGGGAGTCGGTCGATTGCGAGCCGGTCAACGCACGGCACCTGTACCACGCGGTGCGGGACGAGGTACCCTGCATCCTCCAGCTCGGCGGTTCGGATGTGCGCGGCGGCGGTGCCGAAGATCGGCCCCAGGGGCTTGCGGTCGGGGCGGTTTGGCGTCGCCGTCACGCCGAGCCGAACGGCGTTGGGCCAGTGGTCGAGGATGCGTCGGTACGACGGCGCGGCCGCGTGGTGCGCCTCGTCGACGACGATGGACGCCGGGCTCCAGTCGAGCCCCGCGAGGCGGCGCGCGAGCGTGGGCTGCATCGCCGAGACGATCTCGGCGGTGTAGTCCGCGCCCCCGCTCCAGACCGTCGACACGCTCCGTCCAGACAGCGCCCGCAGGGCTGCGGTGTTCTGCTGCAGCAGCTCGGCCCGGTGCTGCAGGACGAGCACCGGGCCGGGAAGTTCCGAGCAGATCGCCGAGAGCATCACCGTCTTACCCGCCCCCGTAGGGGCGACGATGAGTGCGCGCCGGTCGGCGGCGAGCACCCGGCGCGCGGAGTCGACGGTGCGCTGCTGGTAGGGGCGGAGTTGCATCACAGGTTCAGGAGTCCGTCTTCGGTCCCGCGTGGCGGCGGCGTCTGCTCGCATGGAACTGCGTAGATGTACCGCCCGAACCATGAGAGTTGCCGCAGGATCTTGCCGGATTTCGCCCACTTCTGGAGTGTGGTCGTCGAGATCCCCAGACACTTTGCCGCATCGTCGAAGGTCTGCCACGAGTGCCCGGCTGGGGGTGACTCGAATGCGTAGCGGTGGACCGGAAGCGCATAGGCCCAGCGGTTCCCGGAGATCTTTCGACGCTCAAGGAGTCCCACAGATCCGTACTTGCCGAGCGTGCTAGCGTCGCAGCTGACCCACTGTGCGGCTTCTTCGCGCGTCAGCCACACGACGTCGCACGGGGCTTTTTCGTCGTTGTGCGGCGAAGATGCGTCTTCCTTCTTCCAGGCATCGTGCAACGCTCGAAGCGCCTGCAGGTCTTGCTCCGTGCGCTCGATGGTAGCCTCGACCATCGCGTAGAGTTCGTTGATTCGGCTCATGTTACACCTGTTGGTGGGGGGGGGCGGAGTTGCATCAGAACGGCACGCTGTCGTCGTCGGAGAACGGATCGGCCGGGGCGGTAGCAGGCGCTGCCGTGCTTGTGGAACTGCCGTGCTTCTCGGCGAGCGCCTGCGCGCGGTGCTCCTGGAAGATCTCCCAGCGAGCATCCTGCATCGGCCGGTCCTGCACGCCCGGGGCGGGCTTGACGAACGCGACCGGTTCGCAGCGGCTCCACGCGGGCGTGTCGGAGAGCTTGATCCGGACGCATGCGATCACGCCCTTGCCGACGAGGGCCTTCTTGATCGCGTCGAGGCTGGCGAACTTCGGCGGCACGCCCGCTGCGTCGAGCAAGGATCGGAATCGCTCGCGGGCGATCTTCTCCTTCACGCGCTTCGGCGTCTCGGCGAAGTCGAAGTAGACGCGGAACGAGCCCGAATGCTCGTCGGACGCGGGGCGGAGGGAGACGAACATGGATCCGCTGTCGGTCTCGCCGACGTCGGCGATGCGGCATCGCCAGTCGCCGGGGGGCAACTGGACGTAGTCCGAAACGGTGGCGGCGGTGTCGTTGCTGAAGTCGTAGGTCGTCATGGGATCACCAGTCGAAGTCGGCCGGAGCGGCCGGGGTGGAGTCGTCGGCGGCGGGTGCCGTCGTGGATGGTGTGTCGTCGGTCGGGGGCGATGCGGCGCCCTGCGGGGCGTCGGTCGCGGGTGATGCGCCGTCGAGCAGGATCGAGGCGATGCGCGACCAGTCGAGGCCGGGCAGCGTGACCGGGAGCCGGTCGGTGCGGTCGCGGGCCTGCACGGTCAGCGTCTGTCGGCAGTACGTGGTCTGGAGGAATGCCCCGTCGTCGTCTCCCGCACCCTCGACGTGGAGGACCACGTCGTAGGTATGCGGCACGGTGTGGGACTTGCTCCCAGGGATCTGCGGCCCCATCCGGGAGCCGTCGGCGTACTCGACGCTGCCGGAGTAGTAGACACCGACTGCGACAGCCCCGGCTGCGGCCAACGCGCCGAGCTCCGCTGCGATGGCCGTGTGCGTCTGAGACACGCGGCCATACACCTGCAGCCCGTGCGCTCCGGTCGCCTGCCGGATCAGTGCGTGCAGGGGCTGCGACACGGAGTCGACGACGACCCAGACGCGCCCCTCGAGCTTGCCCGCGGCGAGCGCCTGCCGGATCGCCACGAGTCGCGCGCACACGTCTTCCGGCTCGTGAGCCGTCCGCAGGTGCGTGTTGTCGTCGCGCCGTCCGGCGGCGAGGAGCTTCGGTGCGGTGGTCCGCATCCCGTCTTCGCTGTCGATGAGGACGAGCGTGTCGTCGACCGGGATGGTCGCAAGGGACTGCGACTTCCCGGCCCCGCTTGGGCCGTGCAGGCAGATGGAGACCCCGTGCGGGTGGGTCTGTACGTACTCGGAGAGCTTCATGGTTGGGCTCCTAGGCTGGTGAGGGTGGGGCGCGAGCCGCCCCGGTGTGGATAGCACTAGACGTTGACACGCGGGCTGTCAACAGTTATTGCGGCACTAGGCGCAACAATAGTTGTGGCGCCAGAAGGAGGAACAACATGGAAGCGAAACGATACACGACCGACGCGCAGGTGATTGCCATCTGCGCGGCGCTTGCGCGGCAGCCTGTTTACCCAATCCACCCGAGCGCGGTGCAGGTCTCGACGTGGAGGACGTGGCCAGACCGGGCGACGTTCGACGCGGCCGTCGACCGAGCGGTGGAGGGGGGATTCGTCGACCGGCTGGTCGACGGCAGGATCTGCTTGTCGGCGGGCGCAATGGGCGTGGACTGGACCTACCTGGAGCGGCCGCGGGGGTCGGCGTGAGGCCGGTCGACTACGTGGAGATGGGCTGGCACGTCTGCGCGCTGCACCCTCGATCGAAACGCCCGCGCGGGCAGTCGTGGCAGGTGGCAACCCGAGATCCGGAGTGGTGGGACGACCACCCGGAGGACGGGGTGGGGCTGGTCCACGGTCCGTCTCGGACGTGCGCGCTCGACGTCGACGACTATGACGCGGCTGTGCCTGCGCTGGATCGGGTGGGGATTGACCTGCCGGACCTACTCGCGCGCGGCGTCCAGATCGTGTCGAGGCCGGGGCGCGCGAAGCTGCTCTATCGATGCCCGGAGACGGTCGAGCTGCGGACGCACCAAGTGCGAGGGCCGAACGGGGTGGTGTACGAGCTCCGCGCGGGAGCCTCACAGGACGTGCTCCCTCCGTCGATCCACCCTGACACCGGACGCCCGTACCAGTGGGCAGGCGACCCGACCGACCTGCCCATGTTGCCTCTCGCCGTGCTCGACCACTGGCGGTCGCTCGACCGACCGCGCGAACGGGTCGAGGGCGTCCGGCCCCGGCAGTACGAGGGAGACGGGCGCATCATCGATCGGTTCTGCGGCGTCGCCGACGTCGGGCGGATCCTGGAATCGCACGGCTACGAGCCGCGCGGGAGTCGCTGGCTCTCGCCGCACTCGACGTCGGGCACGCCCGGCGTCGTGCTTCTCCCGGACTCGGCAGACGGGCGGGAGCGGGTCTACTGCCACCACGGGTCGGACCCTCTCGCGGACGGCTACTCTCACGATGCGTTCAGCCTGTTCTGCGTGCTCGACCACGGCGGCGACGTCACGAGCGCAGTCCGCACGGCCGCGCTGGAGGTCGGCGAGACGGAAGAGGACGCCGAGCTTGCGCGCTCGCTCGATGCGCTGCTGTCTGCTCGGCGACACGTGTCGGCGACTGCTGCCACGGAGCCGGTCGAGCACCTCGGCCCGATCCCGGTGCCGGAGCTGGCGCTGCTGCACGATCACGTGATGCGGTCGGTCCCGTCGCCGAAGCGCTCGGCGACGCTGCAGGGCACGCTCGCCCTCGCGTGCCTGCTCGCCGGTCGGGGCTACTCGACGCCCGAGGGCTGCGCGCTGGGTGCTTGGTTCGGTGTGGTTGACACGTCGGTCGCCGGGCATCGGCCGCTGAAGGCCGCGCTGGAGATGATCGCGCACGAGCTGGGGCAGGTCGGCGCGGTGCGCGCGACTCCGCTTTCGTCGGCGGCTGCGGTGTACGGTACGCTACTCGACTCGGCGCGCACGATGTGGGTCACGACCACCCTAGGCGGCATGATCCGCAAGGCCCCGCGCCAGACGTCCGACGCCTACCAGGGCGCGCTCTCCGCGATCGCGGAGACGTGGGACGGACGGCAGGTGCTCGTTGACCGGGACACCGGGATGACAGGCCGCGCGCGCCGGACGGACGCAGAGCGGCGGGTCGTGCGGCCGCAGTTCGTGCTCTTGGCCCTGCTCTCCATCGACGAGATGGGGCTCCTGTCGACTCCGGCGGAGTACGGTCGGGGGACGCCTCAGCACCTCGTCTGCGCGGACGCGGGAGACGCGGTGCGAGGGCTGATTCGGCGAGGCCCGGAGGATCTGCCGGACGAAGTCCGGGCGGCGGCGTCTCGGCTGCGGAGCGTGGACGACGCTCCGGGCTCGGCCCCTGACGCGGTGCGCGTGGCGTGGACGGGGGACGCGGACGCCCATCTCCGAGAGGTCCGCGACACGATGCGCGCCTCGCTGGAGCCCGAGCACCTTCGCCCCTTGCGCGGGTGCGCGATCGGCTACTCCGAGACGGCGCGCCGGGTGGCCTGCGCGCTCGCGTGCTGGCGCTCGCCTGCGGAGCCGGTCGTGGATCTGGAGCTGGCGACGTGGGCCGGGCGCTGGGCTCGGCGGTGCCTGGCGGAGTCAAGCGCTCGGCTCGCCGTGGCGCCGCAGGACGACGGGCGAGACGACGTCGCCTCGGCGATCGAGTACATGTTGCACGATGCTCGTGAGGGCCTGACGCTGCGCGAGATGGTCCACCGATGCCGCCCGCTGCGGCGGCTCCGCGCGGATGCCCGCATGGCGATCCTGACCCAGCTCGTGGACGATGGGCGCGTGGAGGCTGTTGACCGAGGGAGGGCGAAGGCGTACCGTTGCCCCATCGCACCGGAGCGCACCGCATGATTTCTACCTCAGACCACCAGAACGCAGAAGCGTGGACACCTGTAAGTGTCTGGAATCGTTGCGCTTTCTGCAAAGTGTGGACGGTGTGGACGAAGTGTGGACGGGGGGTGTCCACACTTATTCCGCAAGGATTTCAAAAGCTTACGGGAAGTGTGGACGGGGGACCCCTCCTTTATAGAACAAAAACTACCATAGGCGTCCACGTCCACACCGACACCACTTCGCGTTTCGGCCAGCATCTACGGGGCTCAAAGGTGTGGACGGGGGGTGTCCACACTTCGGGGTTCAGGCGTCCACACTTCGCTCCGGGGTCGGCATGGCACTGAAGCTCACAGACGAGCAGTCGGGCTATGCCTCCGAGATCATGGACGTTCTCCGTGACCGGGGCGTGTGCGTGCTCGCTGGGTACGCAGGGACCGGGAAGACCACGACCACGGCGCACGTGGTGTCCACACTTCGCGCGGAGGGCTTGTCGGTGGTGGTGGCGGCTCCGACGCATCGCGCTGCCGCCGTGCTCGGCTCCAGGCTCGAAGGTGTGGACGTCCGGACGATCCACGCTGCGCTCGGCCTCTACATGCGCCGCGGAGCGGACGGGCAGATGCAGGCTTGCCGGTCGCATGGCGGGGGAGCGGTACACGCGGATACGGACGTGCTCGTCGTCGACGAGGTCTCGATGCTCGGCCGCGACACGTGGCGGCTCGTGCGCGATGCGGCATCCCACTGCGGGCTCTTGCTTGTCGGCGACCCGGCCCAGCTCCCCCCGGTCGGGGAGGATGCCTCGCCGGTCTGGACCGAGGTCCAGTCGCAGTTCCGCTTGACGCGCATCATGCGGCAGGCGGACGACTCGCGCATCCTGCCGCTCACCGGCCTCATCCGCGACCGGCTGGAGTCGGGCGGGGTAGTCCGGCTCGGAGACCTGGAGGGGCTGCAGGGCTCGGACGTGCGAGTCATGGCGGCGAGCATCGACGACGTCGGCCAGTGGGTCCAGCGGTCCGAGGGCCGAGCCCGGCTGCTCAGTCACACGAACGCCCGCGTGGACCGAGGCAACGCGGTCGCGCACTACTCGGCCGGGCGGTCCCGGATCGGCACCGGCGACGCGGTCTTCTTCGGAGCTCCTCTGATGGGGGTCGACGGCGAAGGACGACAGCGCGTGGCGATCGCGAACGGTACCGAGGCAATCGTCACGGACGAGGGAGGGGAGGACCAGATCGCAGGGGTCGCCGTCCGGTGGCTGCGCGTGGACTGCTACGGCTCGCCGATCGCCGTCCCGCTCGACCCGGAGGGGCATCGCCGCAGGCTGGCGATCCTCGCTGACCGTGTGCGGCGAGCGTGGCGCGCGAAAGACCCGGACCACCCGGAGCTACTGCGGACGCTCTCCGCGTGGCAGGACTCGATCGCGGACGTGCGCCTCGCCTACGCGATGACGATCCACCGGTCGCAGGGCTCGACCTACGATACGGTGTATCTCGATTGGCGGTCGATCCGGTGGTCGGACCCGGCCTACGCCTGCAGGCTCCTGTACGTC
>JALQSY010000064.1 GCA_023264215.1 Candidatus Nanopelagicales bacterium | reverse complement strand
GCAAGCAGGACGTGCTCGCCGCAGCGGAGGCCGCCAAGGCAGCCGCCGCTGCTGCGGCCGCACCGGCTGCCGCGGCCGGGTCCACGGCACCCGCCGCCGCTCGCCCCGCAGCCCCGGCATCGCCGCTGCGCGGACGCACCGAGCCGATGAGCAGGCTGCGCAAGGTCATCGCCGAGCGCATGGTCGAGTCGCTCCAGGTCTCCGCGCAGCTGACGACCGTCGTCGAGGTCGACGTCACGCGCATCGCACAGCTCCGCGACCGCGCCAAGCGCGACTTCGAAGCACGCGAGGGCGTCAAGCTCACCTTCCTGCCGTTCTTCGCCAAGGCTGCCGTCGAGGCCCTGGCGTCCTACCCCTCGCTCAACGCCTCCATTGACGTCGGCGCGGGCACGGTGACCTACCACGGCGAGGTCAACCTCGGCGTTGCCGTCGACACCGACCGCGGACTGCTCGTGCCCGTCGTGCGCGACGCCGGGGACCTCAGCGTCGCCGGCCTCGCACGTCGCATCACCGATCTGGCCGACCGCACCCGCACCAACAAGGTCTCGCCCGACGAACTCTCCGGGGGCACCTTCACGATCACCAACACCGGCAGCCGGGGCGCGCTCTTCGACACCCCCATCATCAATCAACCGCAGGTCGCGATCCTCGGCACGGGCAGCGTGGTCAAGCGGCCGGTCGTCATCAGCGATGGCGGCAGCGACGTCATCGCGATCCGATCGATGGTCTACCTCGCCCTGACGTACGACCACCGACTCGTCGACGGGGCAGATGCCGCTCGCTTCCTGACTGCGGTGCGCACCCGACTGGAGGACGGCACCTTCGCGGACGTGGGTGCATGATGCGCGTCGCGGTCACCGGAGCAAGCGGACTCATCGGTTCGGCTCTCGTCCCCGCACTGCGAGCACGAGGCGACGAGGTCGTGCGACTGGTACGCCGCGCCCCGTCGGCACCCGACGAGGTCCGCTGGGATCCGCGATCGGGCGACGTCGACCTCGCCGGACTCGCGGGCATCCAGGGAATCGTCCACCTTGCCGGTGCCGGAGTCGGCGACAAGCGGTGGACCGATGCGTACAAGGCCGAGATCCGCGACTCGCGCGTACAGGGGACCACGACCATCGCCAAGGCGGCCGCTGCCCTCGACCCCAAGCCGGCGGTGCTCGTCTGCGGGTCCGCCATCGGCTACTACGGCGACACCGGCGATCGCATCGTCACCGAGCAGTCCCCGCAGGGCGCGGGGTTCCTCGCCGACGTCGTCGCCGACTGGGAGGCCTCGGCCAGGCCGGCGATCGACGCCGGGATCCGCGTGCCCTTCGCGCGCACCGGACTGGTGGTGAGTTCCCAGGGCGGTGCGTGGAAGCGACTCATGCCGATCTTCAAGGCCGGGCTCGGCGGCAAGATCGGCTCGGGCTCGCAGTACTGGTCGTTCATCTCCCTGCGCGACGAGATCGCAGCGCTCATCGCGCTGCTCGATGACGAGCGCTACGCGGGCCCGGTCAATCTCACAGCACCGACGCCCGTGACCAACTCCGAGGTGACCGCGGCGATGGGCCGCGTGCTGGGCCGACCCACCATGCTCCCGGTGCCGGCGTTCGCACTGAAGATCGCTCTCGGGGAGTTCTCCCAGGACGTGCTGGGCAGCCAGCGGGTGATCCCCACGGTCCTCGAGGCTGACGGCTTCACCTGGAGCGACCCGACGATCGACGAGGCGATCTCGCAGGCGGTTGCCGGCAGCTAGCCGATCGCTCGCGTCTGCGCGCCATCCTGCGAGGCGGGCGCCGGACAGATCTCCTGCGCCGCACCGGTCGATCCCACCGCGGACAGCCCGAGCAGCGTCGCGGCGCCCGCACCCGCGAGCGCCAACCCCCAGCGCCACGGCATGCGTGGGAGGGAGCGGGACCCCGCCGGCGCGCGATGCGCGGCATGGCGACCACGTGCGCGCGGAGCCGACGACGTCGGCTCGTGCGCACGGCGGGCTGGCACCGTGGCGGCCACGGGCTCGACCATGCGCGGGGGTGGCGCATCATCGAGCCGGGCGCGTCGCTGCGCCGGCGGGGAGATCGGGGGTGAGTGGCGTCGTGCGGCGCCGTCGAGCACCGCGGCCACTCGGGCCATCGACGGTCGGGCCGAGGGATCGGGGTCGGCTCCGGCGATGAGCGCCTGGACCACATCGGCTCCGACAGAGCCCCGGGGCAGCAGGTGGTCGAGCATCCTCACCAGCGCCAGGACATCGCCCTCGGGCGTGCCGCCCGGACGCCAGCCCGCGAGGCAACCACGACCCTCGCTGACGTGGACGGCATCGCTGGACACCCCGCCGTGGGCGAGACCGGCGTCATGGAGCAGCGCCAGGCCCGCGGCGATCGGTGCCAGCGCGACGATCGGGTCGTCGGTCGATGAGATGAGGCTGCTGCCCTCCGGGATCGCCCAGGTGAGGGCCAGTCCGTCGCCGGCGAAGGCGGCCGAGCGCAACGGGGCGAGGCCGTCGTGCTGCACGGCACCGGCGCGCAGCGCCTGCCGGCGTACCCGATCGCGCTCGACCAGGTCGGGCGGCAGGGTCAGGAGTGTGGTGATCAACGTCGTGTCGGGTCGCATGTGCGCATGGTGCAACGCATCGGCCCTGCCATGCTCTGGGTTATCCACAGGCGGCTACGGTGGGCGCCGTGGCCGTGATCATCGTCGGAGCGGGGCTGAGCGGCCTTGCCGCTGCGCGCCATCTGCAGCGCAGCGGCGTCGAGGTCGTGGTCCTCGAGGCGTCGGACGCGGTCGGCGGTCGTGTGCGCACCGATATCGTCGACGGGTTCCGCCTCGATCGCGGTTTCCAGCTGTACAACCCGTCGTATCCGGAGGGGCTACGCGTCCTGGACTACGACGACCTGGACCTGCGCGCCTTCGTCGCGGGGGCGCGCATCGTGCTGCGGCCGCGCGGCAGGAGGCAGGTCGCCCGAGTCGCCGATCCGCGCCGCGAGCCGTCCTGGGCGATCTCCTCCCTGCTCGCGCGCCTGGGATCGCCGCTGTCGACGACCCGCTTCGCGGCGTACGCGGCCTCGCGGGCGGTGCGATCGCCGGCATCCTTGCGAACCGAGCCCGACGTCACCAGCGCCGAGGCCCTGCGGCGGGCCGGCGTGGACCGGCAGCTCATGGAGCGCCTCCTACGCCCCTTCCTGTCCGGGGTGTTCTTGGAGTCCGACCTGACGACGTCGCGGCGATTCCTCGACCTGGTCCTGCGGTCCTTCGTCAAGGGCACCCCGAGCGTCCCCGCGCGAGGCATGCAGCGCATCCCCGAGCAGCTCGCCCGGGGCACCGAGGTGCGCATGGACTCCCCCGTGGCGCAGGTGTCCGCGCGCGGCGTCGCGCTCGCGGGCGGCGGGGAGATCGCCGCTGACGCCGTGATCGTCGCCACCGATCCGACGACGGCGCAGCGATTGGTGCCGGGGCTTCGCGCGCCCGCACCGCGGTCCGTGACGACCTGGTACTACCGCCCCGACGGCGATCCTTCGCGACTGGCTGACGGCGAGGCGGTGCTCACCCTCGACGGAGCGCGACGCGGTCCGGTGATCAACACCGTCGTACTGACCCACGCGGCACCGGAGTACGCCCCGCCGGGCAGCGCACTGGTGTCGGCGTCGGCGCTCGGCGTTCGTGAGAGCAGCTCGCACGAAGTCGCAGTGCGCGATCACCTCGGCTGGATGTACGGCGTACCCACATCCAAGTGGGAACTCATCGCCTCCTACCCCATCCCCTACGCCCTGCCCGCCATGCCGGTGCCGTTCGACCTGCGGCGCCCCGTCCGCATGCCCTCGGGCGTCTACGTCGCCGGCGACCACCGGGACACGTCGTCGATCCAGGGGGCACTGGTCAGCGGTCGACGGTCGGCCGAGGCGCTGCTCAGCGATCTCGGCATCGTCGATGCCCTCAACCCGCACACGGAGGCGCCATGACAACGCGCAGGATCCTGGCCACCAGCGGCGGCTTCCTGGCCACCGATCGATGGGGAGTGATGCGGCCCGGCGGCCTCATGCTCGAAGCACTGCGCCTCACCGGGGCTGAGCGTCCGCGAGTCTGCCTGGTGATGACCGCGAGCGGCGATGACGCGTCGTACCTCGCCAGGTCCTACGCCGCACTGGGAGCGGCAGGGTGCGACGTCGACCACCTCGCGCTCTTCACGATGCCCAACCGCGATCCGGAGGAGATCCTGTCGCGCAGCGATGTCGTGTGGGTCGGTGGCGGGAGCGTGGCCAACCTGCTTGCACTGTGGCGACTGCACGGCGTCGACACCGCGATGCGCGCCGCCTGGGAGCGCGGGACGATCCTCGCCGGCGTGAGCGCCGGGTCGATCTGCTGGCACGTCGGTGGACCCACGGATTCGTTCGGCCCGGCCCTGCGACTGGTGACCGATGCCCTGGCCCTGGTGCCCTACGGCAACGGCGTGCACTACGACAGCGAGGAGCAGCGCCGGCCACTCCTGCAGCGCGTGGTCGGCGACGGCCTGCTGCCCACGTCCTACGCCACCGACGATCGCATCGGGATCCTCTACGAGGGCGACGAGGCGGTCAGTGTCATCGCCGACCTGGACGTCGACCCGGCAACCGGGCCCGCGGCGTACCGCGTGGAGCGCGTCGGCGGCGAGGCCGTCGAGACACGCCTGGGTGTCGGCCCCCTGTCGGCGTAGGGACGTGCCCCGATTTCCCTGAAGTCGTTGCGCGCGACGGAGGACCCCCGTCACCATGTGCGCATGACAACCAGGACTCGATCCACCCTGACAGCGCTCGCTGCGTCGGCCACGCTCGTCCTGTCCGCCTGCGGTGGCGGCTCAGGATCGGGCCAGGCGCAGGAGTTCTGCGATCAGCTCGCGGCGGGCACGGATCCGTTCGAGATCTTCCAGTCGATGAGCGACGATCAGGTCGCCTGGGCCGCCGACGCCAAGGAGTGGGCCAAGTCGACCTGCCCGGACCAACTCGCGAGCAACGAGGTGCTGCGCAACATCATCTCCAACACCGGTGGCGACCCCGACTCCTGACCGCCGGGCGTGAAAACGACGCTTGGTCGCGCCCATGACGGCTGATCGCCGCGACCAGCGGTCGTTGTCGCGATTCAGCCCCGCCCGTAGGAGCGCGTGACCTCGGCGACGACGACTGAGTACGACGCGTACCACTGCTCGCGGCCGCGCTCCTGGGCGACCAGGTGCTCCGCCACCTGCTTCCAGGCGCGCGCGCTCGCATCGTCCGCCCAGTACGACACCGTGATGCCGCGTCCGGTGGACGCATCGCGGACGGATTCGACCCCGAGGTAGCCCGGCTGACGCGAGGCGAGGGCCTGCATCTCCTCAGCCATCGCCGCGTAGCCGTCAGGATCGACCGCGGCGCCCGAGACCGGATCGATTCGTCGTACCGAGGTGAAGATCACGGCGACCGCACCGGGCGGAGGAGTTGTCATTCGACGCTGAAGTTGGGCAGCTTGCGGGCGAGCCATCCCGGCAGCCACCAGTTGGCCCTGCCGAACATCGACATCACGCTCGGAACCAGGATGAGGCGCACGATGAACGCGTCGATGAGGACCGCGGACGCAAGCGCGACGCCGAAGAGCTTGATCGTGTCGTTCGGCACCGGCACGAAGGCCAGGAACACCGAGCTCATGATCAACGCCGCCGCCACCACGACCTTGCCCGAGCCGGCGAGACCGTGCCGCACGGCTTCGCGATTGTCACCGGTCTCGTGCCAGCCCTCCTGCATACGCGAGACGAGGAACACCTCGTAATCCATGGACAGGCCGAAGAGGATGGCGAAGACCATGATCGGCAGGAACGGCAGGATCGGCCCGGTCGTCGCCACTCCGATCAGGCTGGCGCCCCATCCCCATTGGAACACCGCGACCGTGACACCGAGCGCGGCGGAGAAGCTGAGCAGGCTGGTAACGGCTGCGGTGAGCGGGATGAGGAGCGAGCGGAAGAGCAGGAAGAGGGCGACGAAACCCAGTCCGATGACGACGAGGAGGAACAGCGGCAGGACGCTGATGAGCACATTGGTGAAGTCCTGCGTGACCGCCTGCGTCCCGCCGACGTAGATCGCGGCGCCGCTGGGCGCGACCTGCTCCGACGTCGTCGTCCGCAGTCGCGTGAGGAGTTCATTGGTCGCAGGGTCGTCCGGGGCTGTCGTCGGCTGCACCAGGACGCTGGTGACGAGTCCGTTCTGGCTGAAGGGACTGTTCTTGCCGCCGATCGTGGCGGCCTTGTACAGCGGCAGCATCTCCCTGTTGGGGATCGTCGACGCGACACCATCGGTCGACGCAAGGGCTTCGACCGTCGTGGTGAGCGCGGTGTCGTCCAGCGGGAGCGGGAGCACGACCGCGACGAAGAATGGCCCGTTGACGCCGGGGCCGAAGCCCTTGCTCATGAGGTCATAGCCGATGCGCGCCGTCGTGCCCGGTGCCGCGCTGCCGTTGTCGGGGAAGCCCTGCCGGATGCTGAGCGCCGGGACCGCGAGGAGTACGACGAGCCCGAGGGCGAGCAGGCCGGTGAGCCACGGCGCCTTCTGCAGCAGGCCGCCGTACCGAGCCCAGCGGCTGTCGTCGAGGGAGATCGCGCGCGGGTGGCGAGCCCACGGCATGCGGATGCCGAGGGTGTGCTTGCCGAGCAGGCTGACGACCGCCGGGAGGAGGATCAAGGCGGCGAGCATGACGACGAAGACGGTCGCGGCCGCGGCGATCGCGAGGCCGTAGAAGAACGTCACGCCGAGCACGAAGAGCCCGAGCAGCGCGATGATCACGGTGCTGCCAGCGAAGAGCACCGCTCGGCCGGCCGTGCGCACAGCAGTGCGGATCGCTTCCTTCGGATCCTTGCCCGCCAGCATGTCCTGACGGAATCGATTGAGGATGAACAGCGAGTAGTCAATGCCGACGCCAAGGCCGATCATCGACGCGAGCTGAGGCGCGAAGGAGGCGACGTCGAGGAAGCGCGCGATCACAAGGATGAGCAGCTGACCCACGATGAGGCCGACGACCGCGACCACGATGGGCATGCCGGCCGCGATGAGGCTGCCGAAGAGGATGATCAAGATGATGATCGCCGCGAGAATGCCGATCCCCTCGCTCGAGCCGGGGGCGCCCTGGGCCGCGGTGAGGATCTGCCCCGTCGCGCCCACCTGCAGCTCCGAGGAGTTGGCCGCCTCGACATCCGCGACGAAGGCATCGGCCTGCGCGGCGTTGGCGACGGCGGGCCCGGCTCCGGTGAAGGTCACCGTGGCGTAGGCCACGGTGCCGTCCTTGCTGATGGTCGAGGTCGCTTCCTTGGCGGCCCTATTGGCCTTGAGCAGGTCGAGCAGCTGCTGCTGCGCGGACTCCGGTGTCCCCTCGGGGAAGGTGACGTCGGTGGTGCCCTTCTCGAAGGCCTCCGTGACCTGCTTGGCGAATTCCGGCGGCGTACCCGGGGGGAAGTCAGGTGCCGCCGACTGCTTCTTGGGGCACGCGGATCCGTAGTCCTTGCCGTAGGGCGACGTGATGCAGGTGACGCCCTCGATCGTCGCGAGCTTGGTCAGCAGCGCATCGATGCTCGTCTTGACCGCCTCGTCCTCGACCGAACCCGAGGCAGGCGACCACACCACCGTCGCGGAGTTGGAGTTTGCGTCCTGCGCGCTCACCTCCTCGAGGAAGTCCTGCGCGAGCGCCGACTGGGTGTTGGGCAGGGAGAAGGAGTCGTTGAACTTGCCGTCGAGGGTCACGGCGAAGAACCCGACGACGACCACGGCGACGATCCAGGCCAGGAGGGCCACGATGGGCTTGCGAATCGCCCAGGCGGACAGCGGTCCCATGGCACCTCATCCCATCCTCAGCCGTTGTTTCCACCGTATGTGTCGCTAACCAGCACTCTTAACGACCCACTCGGTGGAAACAACGGGTTGGCCTTGCCCGGGCAGAGGCTACCGCGCCGGGACTACGCTTCAGGGGTGATCGAGGTACGGCGCCTGGAAGCCGGGAACGTGGACTACGACCGGGCCTGGCAACTCCAGCGCGAGGTGCACGCGAATGTCGTCGCGGGGCGCTCGCCGGACATCGTCCTGTTGCTGGAGCACGAGTCCGTCTACACCGCGGGCAAGCGCACCGCCGAGGACGAGAAGCCCGACGACGGCACCCCGGTCGTCGACGTCGACCGGGGCGGCAAGATCACCTGGCACGGCCCGGGCCAGTTGGTGGGCTACCCGATCGTGCGCCTGCCCATGCCCCTCGATGTCGTGGCGCACGTACGGCGCCTCGAGGCTGCGCTCATCGCCGCGTGCGACGAGGTAGGCGTGGCCACGATCCGTGTCGACGGCCGCAGCGGCGTCTGGGTCGCCGCGGACGACCGGGGACCCGACCGCAAGGTCGCCGCCATCGGGGTCCGGGTCGCGCAGGGTGTCACCCTGCACGGATTCGCCCTCAACTGCGACTGCGACCTGGCCTCCTTCGATCGCATCGTCCCGTGCGGCATCCGCGATGCCGGGGTGACCACCCTGACGGCCGAGTTGGGTCGTGACGTGAGCGTCGCCGAGATGCTTCCGCTGGTCGAGGGTCACCTGCTGCGCGAGCTGGCGGTCGCCGTAGGGTCGTCAGCGTGACCGAGCGACGCCTGCTGCGCCTGGAGGTCAAGAACTCCGCGACCCCGATCGAGCGCAAGCCCGAGTGGATCCGGACCCGGCTGCGGACCGGCCCGGAGTACACCGCGGTCCGGTCTCTGGTCGAGAGCGAGGG
>JALQSY010000063.1 GCA_023264215.1 Candidatus Nanopelagicales bacterium | reverse complement strand
GACCTCGACGTCACGGTTGTCCTCGGCTCGCTTGGCCACCTCGGTCGCGCCGGCGGTCCCGGCGAGGGAGATGGCCAGGGCGAGCGAGCTGCCCGCGGCGAGGGCCGCCACGGTTCTTCGGCGTACGTTCATGGATTTCCTCTCCGTCAGTGCCCGTGGGCATGTGGCTTCGAGGCGCAGTCATGTGGTTCGAGGGCCCGGACCTCGGCGCACACGCAGTCGCCGCAAGGTCTCCGCTCACCCGACCGTGGTGCCGGGTCGACTTCCCGGGTCCGCCTAGGTGCTGCGGTCCGTACTGACGAGAAGCCGTTGACGAGGTACTCCCCCTGGTGATTCGACGTTAAACGAGCCCTGGAGGGTTCGCAAATCGGGGACGGCGAGGAGTCAGTCGACGCGATCGGAGTCCATTGCGTGCGGGCTCGTGACCCGCAGGAAGGTGTGCGCTTCCTGCTCTGCCACCGTGCGTCACCAGCCCCAGTTGGCGCCGAGTGTGCCGGTCAGTCCGTCGACGCCCTTGATCTGGGATGAGGTCAGTTTCGGGGCGTTGGGCCCGGCATTTTCGAGGGACACGACCTGGACAAACGAGCCCACGCGACGAAAGGTGTTGTACTCGTGCTCAGCGAGTGCCCCGGCTGAACCGGAAGCGGTCGCGCTCGACTTGATCCACGTGAAGCCGGCTCCGTCGGGCGCCGTACCCCGGCCGTTCGACAGCTTCTGGCGGAAGGTCAGCCCCTCGTCATCGATGGTGAACGTGCCAGAGCACCTGGTCGCCGCCTTGCGGATCGACTTCATCGCCTTGCGTGCGTCGCTCTCGGTGGCGAAGGAGTAGAGCTCCTGGTCGGCGACCGTCTCGATGCGCGACTTCGCGGAGGCGTATGCCACGACGTACACGGTGGAGGAGCCTTCGACCTCCACCTGCTTGCCGCCGGCGAGATCGCACAGCCAGAAGTCGTCGGGGCTCTCCTTTGTCCCCGTGAGCACCTGGAAGTCACGGACGTGGTTGCCGACTACCCCGAGCGAGGACGCCTGGCTCGTCGACATCATCCGCGCCGACACCGTGTCCAGGGAGTACTCAGAAGCCGAGGCCGGCGTGGCGGACAGGGCTGTGAGGGCGAGGGCAGAGGTGCTCAGGCCGATGGCGAGGCGGAGTTTCATGGCAGCCTTCCTGTCGAGGTGCCTGCGAGACTAGTCGACCAGGCGTGCACATCGGAGCCCGGCGACACTACTGGCGCTTGCCCCAGATGGCCCACGCAGCCGCTGCTGGCGACAGCAGCAGGCACGCGAGGGTGGCGATCACGGAGAGGGTCACGGCATCGGGCGGCTCGATGGATGGGATCGCGGCCCACATCGCGACGATCGCTGCGGGCGCACCCAGGGCGATGATGAGTGCAGGGGTCTGAGCGACGACGGGACCCCTTTGTCGCGCGCGGCCCGAGACCAGCAGCAGCAGGCCCGTGACGTACAGGATGAGCGCCACGATCGACCAGATGCCAAGGAATGCCAGGCCGACCAGGATGCCGATGTTGGCCACGGTGGTCGAGACGATCAGGGACAGGACGATCACCGCGATCGTGCCCAGGACGGCGAGACCGAGCAGGATCCAACCGGCGATCACCATGCCTCGACCGGGAGGGTTGGCCATGCGTCCGAATCTAATCGACGTCAGCGCATCGCGGGTGCATCGATGTCCTTCAGGCTCCTCACCCTGAGTACGCCGAGCGCGGTGATCACGAGCAGGCCTGCGATGGTGAGCATCACCGCCTCCACGCCGAAGTTCTCCGCGGCGACGCCGGCGAGGAACATGGCTGCCGGTGGGGCGACGTAGAACGTCGCGGTCTGGATGCCGAAGACCCGGCCCTGGGCGTCGGGCTCGATGCGCAACTGCACGATCGTGGTGAGCAGCGGCTGCATCGGTCCCCAGGTGAGGCCGCAGAGGAACGCGAAGGTGATGAAGATCCCGATGGGCGGCAGGAAGGCCATGGGGATGTAGGTCAGCGACGTGCCGATCAGCGCGGCGTAGACGATCGTGATGCGCTTCATCCGCTGGTTGAGCCAGCCGTAGGCGAACGATCCGATGACGCTGCCCGCGGCGAGTGCGGCGAGGATGAAGCCCAGGCTCTCGGGGGAGCCAAGGCTGGTGAAGTACGCCGGGAGCAGCACCGTCTCGGTCGGCAGGTAGATCGCCGCGAGGACCATGACGGCAATCGTGATCGCGCGCAGGGTGTGGTCGCGCCAGATCAGCTTGGCGCCGAGGATGGCGTTCTGCCAGGCACTCAATGGCGCGATACCTGCCTCTGCGCGCTCGGCCTTGGCTACCTGGCCCGCATCGCTCACGCGCAGGAGCGCGATGAGGATCGCGGCGATGACGAAGGCGCCGAACGGCGCCCAGAAGGCCGCGGTGTCGCCGAGGGCTGCGATGAGCAGCGATCCGACGAGGGGGCCGACGATCCAGCCGATGCCGAAGATGCCCTCGTGCAGTCCGTTGAGCCGCGTCACCTCCATGCCGCTGGCCTCGGCAACGTCGGGGATGAGCGCGCGCCTGGCGGTGTAGCCGGCCGGGTCGAAGACCGCGCCGAGCATCGCCAGCGCCAGGATGATCGCGAGGTTGAGATCGGTCACCATCGCGACGAGTGGGATGGCCGCCACCGAGATCGCCGACAGCACGTCGGAGACGATGCTGACGATGCGTCGGCCGAAGTGGTCGACGGCCCAGCCGGCGAGCGGGCTCGCGATGATTCCCGGCAGCGCGGATAGCGCCGCGACGAGCCCGGCCGCGGTGACCGATCCGGTGCGCTGCAGCACCAGCCAGGGGATGGCGATGGTGACGACACCGTTGGACATGCCCGACAGCAGATTCGTGGTCTCCAGCAGCGCGATCGGAGTCCAGCGGATGCGCGAGGTCATGCGTGCACCGGCGCACCGAGGTGCACGGGCAGCGAGCGCAGGCCGTTGATCATGCGGCCCGGCTGGGGGATCGGCTCGCCGGAGATGCGCCAGGCCGAGGTGTCGGGGAAGCGTGCGAAGAGGTGACGCCAGGCCACCTCGGCCTCCATGCGCGCCAGTGCAGCACCGAGGCAGTGATGTACGCCGAAGCCGAGCGCGAGGTGCCTGCGCGCGTTGTCGCGATGGATGTCGAAGCGATCCGGATCGGCGAAGATCGCCGGGTCGCGGTTGGCGCCCGCGAGGATCAGCACGATGGTGTCGCGCTCCTCGAGCGCCGATCCGTCGGGCAGCTCGATGTCGGCCAGCGCCGTGCGGAAGGTGTACTGCACGGGGGAGACGTAACGCAGGGCCTCCTCGGTGAGCGCGGGGATGAGATCAGGCTGGGCCGCGACCTCGGCGAGCTGGTCGGGATGCTGCATGAGCACGCGCGTGCCGGCGCCGAGCAGGTTCACCGTCGTCTCGAAGCCGGCGATGAGCAGGAACGACGACGTACCGATGATGTCGCGGTCGGTGAGCACGTCGCCGTCGATCTCGGCGGCCGCGAGGGTCGACAGCAGGTCCTCGGCCGGCTGGCGCCGGCGCTCCTCGAGCAGTTCGGCGAGGTAGTCGGTGAGGTCTCGCGCCGCGGCGTCCATCTGCCGCGCGTGGCCGATGGATCGCGCCCGGTCCAGGCCGGAGGCCAGGGTGTTGCCCCAGGCGGTGAAGGTGTCGCGATCGGTGAAGGGGACACCGAGGATCTCGCAGATGACGGCCATCGGCAGGGGTGCGGCCCAGTCGCGGACGAGGTCGATCGGTCCCGATGCGGGGAAGGCGTCGACGAGCTGGCCGGCAACGCGCTCGGTCGCCTCGCGCCAGGACTGCATCACGCGGTGCGTGAACGCGGGCTGCACGAGCTTGCGGATGCGGGTGTGCTCGTCGCCGTCCTTGGCGATGATCGCGTCGAGCAGGGGGTCTACGCGATCGGGCGGCAACTGGGGCCCGATGAGGATCGTCTCGAGGAGGTTGCGCGACTCCGGGATGTCCGCGGTGGCGGCGGGGGAGCGCAGCACCGTGGAGCACACCTCGTAGTCCGACGAGTAGAGGAATCCGCCGCGGCTGCGCACGACCGGCCTCTCGCGGAAGCGGTGAGCCAGGCCGATGAGGTCGTCGGTCGTCTCGACCTCGCCCGCGGGATCCCCGATCAGCGAGAAGGCCCGCGTCATAGCCCAGAACAGGCCGATCGACGCCCCCGTGTGGAGGTCGCGCTTGAGATCGGCCACCCTTCGATCCTAAGCCGTGGTTCAGGACCGCCGTCCGGGACTACCCTGGGCCTATGGCGCGCGTGGTGACCGGCATGACGCTGGGCTCACTCGCGGCTGTCCTCGCGGCGATTGGGCACGTCGCCGGCGGCGGTGCCGCGGCGCCCGTGCTGGTGGCGATCCTCGTTGCCGCGAGCGCCCTCGTCTTCGCCGCGGCCGCAGAGTTGCGGGCGCCGGTCTGGGCCCTCGCGGGTCTCGGCGCGCTCATCCAGCTGGCCGGGCACCTCATGCTCGCACCGCTCGGTGGCCACTCGGGCTCGGGCGGGCACGCCCACGGCATGCCCGGGCAGGCCGCGCGCGGTGAGCTCGATGCGGTGCTGTCCCACCTCGCTGCCGGCGGGGCGACGATGATCGCGATGCACGCGATCGCCTTCGGGGCGCTCCTCGCTGTCCTTGCGCTCGCGGCACCCCTCGCGGGCCTGCTCATCTCGATCGCGCGCGTGCTCGCTCCCGCGGCGGTCCCCCTCGCTGCCCGGCGACGTCCGCACGCACTCCCCGCGCTGCGCGCTGACTCGATCGTCCTGCGGCATGTGGTCGTCAGGAGGGGTCCCCCCATCTTCGTGTGAGGTCGCACCGGCGCTCGTCGATCCCGACGGCGCTATTTCTCCCTTCACACGAAAGGCTTCACATGTTCTCTGCACGTCGTACGGCGGCCCTGGCGGCCGCGCTCACCCTCACCGTCGTCGGCCTCGCGGCCTGCGGCGGATCCACCAGCGGCTCCGCGGATGCCGCACTCACCGTCAACGACTCATGGACCAGGGCGACCGAGGGGCCGATGACCGGCTCGTTCGGCGTGCTGGCCAACGGTTCCGATGCCGACATCACCATCACGGGCGGTTCGAGTCCGGTCGCCGGCATGGTCGAGCTGCACGAGGTCGTCATGGCCGATGGCGAGATGGTCATGCAGGCCAAGCCGGGTGGCTTCATCGTCCCCGCGGGCGGCTCGCTCACCCTCGAGCCCGGTGGCCTGCACGTCATGCTCATGGGCCTGAAGGAGCCGATCGCACCCGGCACCGACGTGCCGATCACGCTCACGCTGAGCAATGGCGAGACGCTCACCTACACGACGGTCGCCAAGGACTTCGCCGGCGGCAACGAGTCGTATGAGCCCGAGCCGTCGATGTCGATGTCGATGGGCTGACCGATGGCTATCTCGCGACGACAGTTCGTCACCGGCGCCGCCGTCGGCGTGGGCGGCATCGCCGTCGGTGCCGCGGGTGCGACCGCGGTCGCCGCGAGCCAGCCGGCTGCGCCGCCGGAGGGCTCGCAGACCGAGCCGTTCTACGGCGTCCATCAGTCGGGTATCGCCACCCCGGCGCAGGCGTACGCGGTATTCGCCGCGTACGACCTGCGCCCGGGGGTGACCCGCGTCGAGGCCGGTCGCATGATGCGGCTGCTCACCGATGACGCCGTGAGGCTCACCCGGGGCCGCGCAGCTCTCGGGGACACGGAGCCGGAGCTCGGCGCAGCGCCCTCGCGGCTGACGGTGACGTTCGGCTTCGGTCCGGAATTCTTCGATCGACTCGGCCTCGCCGACCAGAAGCCAGCGGGCCTTGAGCAGTTGCCGTCCTTCGAGATCGACGCTCTCGAGGAGCGGTGGTCCGGGGGCGACTTCCTCATCCAGGTGTGCGCCGATGATGCGCTCACGCTGTCGCACGCGCAGCGCATGCTGTGGAAGGACTCGCGCGCCTTCGTCAGCGCCCGTTGGCGACAGGACGGATTCCTGTCCGCGCGTGGATCCGACGAGCCCGGCACGACGCCGCGCAACCTGCTCGGTCAGGTCGATGGCACCGTCAATCCCCGTCAGGCGGAGGAGTTCGATGCCATGGTGTGGAGCGATGGACCGCCCGCGTGGTTCGCCGGCGGCACGATGCTCGCCGTACGCCGCATCCGCATGGATCTCGACCGCTGGGATCGCGTGGATCGCCCCGACCGCGAGCAGACCGTGGGCCGCACCCTCGACAACGGCGCACCGCTCACGGGCACGGATGAATTCGACGAGCCCGACCTCGAAGCGCTCGGTCCCAACGGATTCCCGGTCATCTCCGACTTCGCCCACGTCAGGCGCGCCCATACCGGCGGTGGTGCGCCGTTCCTGCGCCGCGGCTACAACTACGACCTCGGCCAGGACGCCCAGGGGCGCACCGATGCCGGCCACATCTTCGCCGCCTATGCGGCGAATCTCGACACCCAGTTCGTCCCCGTGCAGCAGACCCTGTCGGACATCGACCTGCTCAACCAGTGGACCAAGCCGATCGGCTCCGCCGTCTTCGCCCTGCCACCGGGCGCGCCGGACGGCGGCTGGGTCGGCCAGGGGCTCCTCGGCTAGGCGGGAAGCGTGCCGCGCACGACGCTGTCGGTGGAGTGCGTCGGATCGCCGTCGTACGGCTCCGCGGAGATGTCGACGACGGGGTAGTCGGCGAGCGAGACACCCGCGGGCAGCGGCAGCACGGCGCGCTCGTCCGGACCGAGAGTGCCGAGGGCGATCATCGACGATGCGTCGGGGGCGAGCAGCCACACCTCGAAGTAGCCATCGGTGCTGGGCAGTCCGCTGACGTCGACGGAGAGCATCTCGGTGCCGTCGACGACCTCGACGCTGGCATTGCCGGTCGCTGAGTAGTCGGCGAGGGGCTCGAGCGCGACGCTGGCCACGATCTCGGGCGGGGTGGATCGCATGAGCAGCGCGCCACCGACGCCGCCAAGGACCAGTCCCACGGCCGCGGCGACCGCGATCCACGGCGCGAAGCCGCGCTTGGCCCGGAGAGGCACGACGTTGCCGGCGTCACCGGACGCCTGCGCGATCTCCTCCGAAATCGCCGCCCACACGTGGGCCGGCGGAGCGGTCAACTCGTCATCGTCGAGGTCGCGCGCGACGTCGACCACCGCGCGCATCGACTCCCACTCGCGGCGGCAGTCGTCGCACGTCACCAGATGGAGTGCGTCATCGGCGGTCGGCTCCTCGCCGATCGCGATGAGCGACAGCGTCTGCTGATCACAGTGCGCCACGGTCCACCTCCCAACGATCGCGCAAGCGCTGCAGTGAGCGCCTGATGTGGCTCTTCACGGTCCCGAGGGGGAGCTGGAGCGACTCGGCGATCTCCGCGTGGGTCAACTGCTCGTAGAACGCCAGGCGCATGATCGTCGCGGGAGGCTCACCGAGGCGGGCCAGCTCATCGGCGATGAGGATACGGTCCACCGCCTCGTCTACGGGCGCATGTCCGCTGTCCTCGGCGGGCGTGTCGGTCGGGTCGGCCTGACGGGTACGCCGCTCGAGGTGATCGGCCACGCGGCGGCGGGTGATGGTCATGAGCCAGCCGGGCAGCGAGCCCCGATCGGGGTCGAAGGCGGCCCGACTGCGCCACGCGGAGACGAAGACCTCCTGGGTGACGTCGGCGGCCTCGTGGGAATCACCGAGCACGCGGCGGGCCGCGGAGTAGACCAGGGGAGACCAGCGGTCGTAGACGGCGGCGAAGGTCGGCTCGCCCCCGGTGGCGAAGGCCGCGGCGAGACGGGCATCGGCGACGTCGGCCTCACGCGCGGGATCGGCAGGATCGACCGGCTCGACCACGGACATGATCGCGCCGCCTCCCCTCCGCGTCAGGTACTCGTCCAAGCGCACGACGCTGCCCCGCTCGGCGATCCTCATCGAGTCTCCCCGAGATCGGCGTCAGCGTCCACCGGAGGGGCGTCCACCGGGACGGCCGTCACGACGATGTTGTCGGTGTACTCCAGGCTGGCCGGGTCGAACGGGCCGCCGCAGGTGATGAGGGTGAGGCGTTCGGTCCCGCTGCGGCTGAACAGCTCGCGCAGGGGCACGCGATCCTTGTCGAAGCGCTCGCGCGCGACGACCTCGTAGGTGAGCACGCGATCATCCGCGCGGGTGACCTTGACGGTGTCACCGGGTCGGAGCTGGCGCAGGTCGTAGAACGCCCCCGCGCCCTGGTCGACGCCATCGACGTGGCCGACGATGACGGTCGAGCCCTCGCCCGCGCCCGGCTTGGAGCTGAAGCGGTACCACCCGGCCCGCATGACGTCGTACGGCACCTCGACCTGGCCGGCCTGGTCGAGGCCGACGACCTCCACCGGGATGCGCACGTCGATGGCGGGGATCGAGATCTGCACCGGTCGCGGTGTGCGGTCAGGGCGGGGAAGCTGCGTCGCGTCGGTGCGCGCGAGCGTGCGGTACGGCGATGAACTGTCTGGGGCGTCGTCGGCATCCGGCGTCGGGCTGCCCGGCGATGACGCGAGGGACGCTTCGGCGGTGACGGCTGGCCGCTCGCCGACGGACTCGACGTTCATGCCCGACCCCGCCGTCGCGATCCCCACCGTGCCGATGGCAAGCGCGAGAGCGCCAGCACCGAGCACGAGGATCGCGGGGCGGGGTCGGGTCATGACTCGTCCTACTTATCTATCCGGATCAGCTGGTCAGCGACGCGTGGCCGCGAGACGGGCGCCGGCACCGGCGATCGCGAGCGCACCGAGCGCGGCGATTCCGAAGGCCATCAGCGGCAGCTGGGTGGTGGAGCCGCCACCGGCGGGCACACCCTCGGGGCCGGAGGACAGGTTGGTGATGACCTGCGTGGCCAGGGCGAGGTTCTCGTCAGCAGCGGAACCCCATGCGTAGGCGATGGTCACGGTGCCCTCTTCGAGCATGACCGGCGCCGGTCCGAGCACCGTGGTGTCGGTGCCAGCAAGGTTGACCGAAGCCTCGTAGTCACCCGCGGGGACGAC
>JALQSY010000062.1 GCA_023264215.1 Candidatus Nanopelagicales bacterium | reverse complement strand
TCGAGCAGCACGACGACGTCCTTGCCCTGCTCCACGAGCCGCTTGGCGCGCTCGATGGCGAGTTCGGCGACGATCGTGTGGTCTCGGCGGCCGGTCGAAGGTGGAGGCGATGACCTCTCCCTTGACCGAGCGCTGCATGTCGGTGACCTCCTCGGGGCGCTCGTCGACGAGCACGACCATGAGGTGGCATTCGGGGTTGTTCTCGGTGATGGCATTGGCAATCGCCTGCAGCACCATCGTCTTGCCGGCCTTGGGGGGCGAGACGATGAGGCCGCGCTGCCCCTTGCCGATCGGCGCCACGAGGTCGATGACGCGGGTGGTGAGGTTGCCCGGCTCGGTCTCCAGGCGCAGCCGCTCCTGCGGATACAGGGGCGTCAGCTTGGTGAAGTCCGGGCGCTGGCGTGCCTGGTCGATCTCGGTGCCATTGACCGTGTCGATGCGCACGAGCGGGTTGAACTTCTCCCGCCGCTCGCCCTCGCGCGGCTGGCGCACGGCGCCGGTCACGGCGTCGCCCTTGCGCAGGCCGTTCTTCTTGACCATCGACAGCGAGACGTAGACGTCGTTGGGGCTGGGGAGGTATCCGGCGGTGCGGACGAAGGCGTAGTTGTCCAGGATGTCGAGGATGCCTGCGACAGGCACGAGAACGTCGTCCTCCGAGACCTCGATCTCCTGATCGTTGAATCCCCCCGGACGGCGGTCGCGGCGGTCGCGGAATCGATCGCGTCCGCGCCGACGGCGGCGACGCGAGCCTCCCTCGCCGTCATCGTCGTAGCTGTCCTGGCGGTTGTCATTGCGCTGCTCGCCGCGGTTGTCATTGCGCTGCTCGCCGCGGTTGCTGCTGCGGTTGTCATTGCGCTGCTCGCCGCGGTTGTCGTTGCGGCCGGACTCGCGGCCCTCAGGGGCGGAGCCCCCGGCATCGGCAGCCGCACCCTCGGCGGGCTCGGCGCCGTCCTTGCGCTGGCGCTGCTTGCCGGACGCGCCGTTGCGGCCCGACTGCTTCTCGCTGATCGCATCGATCAGGGCGCCCTTTCGCATCGTGCTTGCCCCGGTGATGCCAAGCGACTGCGCAAGCTGCTTCAGCTCGGGCAGGAGCATGCCGGAGAGCCCGGACTTGCTGGCAGGGGCGGTAGCGGTATCGCTCACGTGTTGTCCTTTGTCAGCCCGGCTCCAGGGTGGAATCGGGTGGTTGCGCGCGGGAAGTGATAGCCGCGCGATGTCCGTCATGCCTAGGCGGTGTTCCCGCAGAAGACGGGGGGATGGAGATATCGTCCCGAACGGACTCTACGAGGCTAGCACCCACCCCAGCGAGGTCGCCTCACGACCCCCGGATGCGGACCCGGGCGCCTTCGGTGTCCACGGGGACGACGATCACCTGCCATCCCGCTGGCGCCGCCGATGACGCGAGCGCGCGTTCAGCGTCGTCGGTGGTGAATGCGAGCACGGTCGGCCCCGCTCCGGAGATCACGGCGGGGATCGACGTCTCGCGCAGGGCGGTGACGAGCTGGTGCGAATCGGGATAGGCCCGGGCACGCGCATCCTGGTGGAGTCGGTCCTCCGTCGCGGGGAAGAGCATCGTCGGGTCATCGACCAGCGCATGCGCCAGCAGTGCCGCCCGTCCGACGTTGAAGACGGCATCAGCGCGATCGACGACATCGGACAGCATCATGCGGGCCTCGGCGGTGGGCATCGAGTCGGTCGGTACGAATACCAGTGGCGTGACCGACTCGTGCACCGCTCGCGTGACAGCACTGGCGTGCGCATCGTCGGTGGAGTCGATCCATGCGGTCGTGAAGTTGCCCATGAGCGCCGCGGCAACGTTGTCAGGATGACCCTCCATGCGCGTCGCCAGCCCGAGGAGTTCATCATCGGGGAGCCGCTCGTCCCCATCCTCGACCAGGCCGCGGGCGAGCAGAAGCCCGGCGACGATCGCGGCCGCCGAGGAGCCCAGGCCGCGGCCCTGCGGGATGGCGTTGCGGCACCGGACCACCACGCCCGGTGCGTCGAGCCCCATCGACTCCCAGGCAGCTGCCATGGCGCGCGCCACGAGGTGGGTCTCGTCCGTCGGCAGCTGGCCGGAGCCCTCCCCCTCGACCGCGACGAGCACGCCGGGGTCCTCGGTGACCATCGCCACGAGGTGGTCGTGGATCGCCAGGGCAAGCCCCAGCGAGTCGAAGCCGGGGCCGAGATTCGCACTGGTGGCGGGCACGACGACCTCGACACCGACGGAGCGAAAGCCCGACACGGCTAGCCCCGCAGCCCGAGCGCGATCGCAGCGACCGCGGCGTCCACCGGCACGACGATCGGATCGGGCGCAGCCTCGAGTGCCCACTGCGGGTCCTTGAGCCCGTTGCCGGTCAGGGTGCACACGACCGTCTGTCCGGGATCGAGCTGACCGCGCTCGTGTGCCTGGAGAAGCCCGGCGACACTCGCCGCACTGGCGGGCTCGCAGAACAGTCCCTCCTTGGCCGCGAGCAGGCGGTACGCCGCCAGGATCTGCTCGTCGGTCACCGAATCGATCAATCCGCCGGACTCATCGCGAGCAGCCTCCGCCTGCTGCCACGAGGCCGGGTTGCCGATGCGGATGGCGGTCGCGATGGTCTCGGGCTTGGCCACCGGCGCACCGGACACGATCGGCGCGGCGCCCGCAGCCTGGAAGCCCCACATGCGCGGCCGCTGGGTCGCGTGGCCGGCGTCGGCGTACTCGCAGTAGCCCTTCCAGTACGCCGTGATGTTGCCGGCGTTGCCCACCGGGAGGCAGTGGATGTCCGGGGCATCCCCGAGCAGGTCGACGATCTCGAAGCTCGCGGTCTTCTGGCCCTCGATGCGATCGGGGTTGACGCTGTTGACCAGGCAGACGGGGTAGTCATCGGCAAGCCCGCGAGCCAGGGTGAGGCAGTCGTCGAAGTTGCCCTCGACCTGCAGGAGCGTCGCGCCGTGGATGATCGCCTGAGCGAGCTTGCCCATGGCGATCTTGCCCTCCGGCACGAGGACAGCGCAGACCATGCCGGCCTTGACCGCGTACGCCGCCGCGCTGGCCGAGGTGTTGCCCGTCGAGGCGCAGATGACGGCGCGTGCGCCGGCCTGCGCGGCCTTGCTGATCGCCATCGTCATGCCGCGGTCCTTGAAGGACCCGGTCGGATTGGCTCCGTCGTACTTCAGCCAGACCTGGCACCCGGTCATCTCGCTCAGGGTGCATGCGTAGACCAGCGGTGTGCCGCCCTCGCGGAGCGTGACCACCGGAGTCGCGTCGTCGACGGGAAGCCAGCCGCGGTACTCCTCGATGAGTCCGCGCCACTGCGGAGCACCGGGGATCATGGGCCCGCCTCGCCCTCGACCCGCATGACCCCGAGGATCTCCTTGACGACGTCGAGTCCACGCAACTGCTCGATCGTCCGACGCAGGTCGCCATCGGACGCGACGTGCGTCCGCACCACCAGCCCGGCGTCGTCCCCGTGGCCCTCCTGGCGCACGACCTGGATGCTCACGCCGTTGTCGGAGAAGGTCCGCGCAACGGTGGCGAGGACTCCCGGACGATCGGCGACGTCGAGGTTGACGTAGTAGCGCGTGCGCGCCTGCTCGACCCCTCGCGCCTGCAGTGCGGCGTACGTCGACTCCCCCGGTCCGCGCCCCCCGGCCCGGAGGTTGCGTGCGACCGCGACGACATCGCCGAGTACGGCGCTGGCCGTGGGCGCCCCGCCCGCTCCGCGGCCGTAGAACATCATCTCCCCGGCATTCTCCGCCTCGATGAACACGGCGTTAAACGCGTCGCGAACCGCCGCGAGCGGGTGATCGCGCGGCACCATCGTCGGGTGCACGCGGACGATCACGCCCTCGCCGTCCTCGGTGCGTTCGGCCACGGCGAGGAGCTTGATGACGAAGCCCATCTCCCGGGCGGCGGCCACATCGGCGGCGGACACCTCGGTGATCCCCTCGCAGTGCACATCGTCGAAGGTCACCCGCGTGTGGAAGGCGAGCTCGGCGAGGATCGCCGCCTTGGCGGCGGCGTCCAGCCCGCCGACATCGGCGGTCGGATCCGCCTCGGCATAGCCGAGCGCCTGCGCCTCCGCGAGGACATCGGCGTAGTCGGCGCCCTCGTCGTCCATCTTGCTCAGGATGAAGTTGGTCGTGCCATTGACGATGCCCAGCACCTTGGTGACCCGGTCGCCGGCGAGGGATTCACGCAGGGGACGCAGGAGCGGGATCGCCCCCGCGACGGAGGCCTCGAAGTACAGGTCGACGCCGTTGGCCGCCGCGGCGCGGTAGAGCGCTGCTCCGTCCGCGGCGAGGAGGGCCTTGTTGGCCGTGACGACCGACGAGCCCTGGGCCATGGCCTCGAGGATGAGAGTGCGCGCCGGCTCGATGCCCCCCATGACCTCGACCACGATGTCGCTGCCGCGTGCGACCAGCGCGGACGGGTCGTCGGTGAGCAGATCGCCCGGGATGCCGTCGCGGGGTCGCGAGGCATCGCGCACGGCGACGCCCACGAGTTGCAGGGGTGCGCCGATGCGCGCGGCGAGGTCATCGGACTGCTCCCGGATGAGCCTGGCGACCTGAGCACCGACAGTGCCCCCGCCCAGCAGGGCGACAGTGATCGGGGCGGACATGGCCAACTCCTCGGGTCGGGCGATGCGGATGAGCGGGCCTAGCCTCTCAGATGGGCCGCTCGATCAGGTGTCCGCGCCCGGATCCAGGGCGAGCAGATCGCGCTCCGTCTCGCGGCGCAGCACGATCGATGCCGATCCGTCCCGGACCGCGATGACGGCGGGACGGGGAAGGTAGTTGTACTGGGAGGCCATCGACCTGCAGTACGCGCCGGTCGCGGCGACCGCCAGGAGGTCCCCGGGGGCGAGATCGCCGGGCAGCCACGCGTCGCGCACGATCACGTCGCCGCTCTCGCAATGCTTCCCGACGACGCGGCAGAGCACGGGCTCGGCCGATGACACGCGCGAGGCGAGCACCACGGTGTAGTCCGCGTCGTACAGCGCCGTGCGGATGTTGTCGCTCATGCCGCCGTCGACCGAGACGTAGACCCGCTGATGACCGTGGTCGAGCTGGACCGGCTTGACGGTGCCGACCTCGTAGATCGTGATCCCCGCGGGGCCCACGATGGCCCGGCCCGGCTCGAAGGCCAGGCGCGGCATCGGCACCTTCGCGCGTGCGCAGGCATCGATGACGATCGACTGGATCGCCTTGGCCATGGATGCGACGTCGAGCGGGTCGTCATCGCCGACGTAGGCGATCCCCATCCCGCCGCCGAGGTTGAGTTCGTTGACGGCGATGCCCTCGGCCTGGAGTTCGACCATCAGGCCGGTCAGCCGCGATGCGGCGACCTCGAAGCCGGCCGCATCGAAGATCTGCGAGCCGATGTGCGAGTGCAGCCCGCGGAAGTCCAGGTGCGGGTCCGCCACGACGCGCTCGACCGCCTCGCGCGCGGAACCCGCGGCCAGCGAGAGGCCGAACTTCTGATCCTCGTGGGCCGTGGCGATGAACTCATGCGTGTGGGCCTCGACCCCGACCGTCACGCGGACGAGGACCCCGGCCACCACTCCCCGTTCACGGGCGACCTGGGCGATGCGCTCGATCTCGATGAGGGAGTCGACGACGATTCGCGAGACCCCTGCCTCGAGGGCGCGCGTGATCTCGGCGACCGACTTGTTATTGCCGTGCAGGAGCAGGCGATCGCCCGGGACCCCGGCCGCCAGGGCGACGGCGAGCTCACCGCCGGACGCGACGTCGATGCCGAGCCCCTCCTCGATCGCCCATCGGGCGACGGTGGTGGCCAGGAACGCCTTGGCCGCGTAGTAGACGTCGGAGCCGACCGGGTCGTATGCGGCACGGAACGCCGCCGCGCGGGCGCGGAAGTCCGCCTCGTCGAGGATGAAGACGGGGGTGCCGAAGTCGCGCGCGACATCCACGACGTCCGCGCCCCCGATGAGCAGGGCGCCGTCGGCACCGCGGGCCGCATCCACGGGCCACACCGCGGCGTCGAGAGCCGCCGGATCGCCCGACGGGGGCAGCGGGGCGGTCGTCGGGGCGACGACCTCGCCGTGCCGTGGACCCGCGGGATGAGCGCGCATGCGGTCAGGGTAACGGTCCGTGACCGGTCAGCGACCGCGTGAGGGACCGAGGTCCCTGGTTCCCGTCGCGGAGCGGGCGCACCCTGGTGGCGAAGGAGGTAATCCCATGACGACAACACCGGCGAAGATCGCACCCGCGGCCGGGGCACCGGCACCGGCTCGGTCATGGCGCCACGGCCCGCTCCCGGAGATCATCGGATACGTCGGAGCGGCGCTCGTCGTAAGCGCAGGCCTCAACCTCATCGGACAGACCTGGGAGACGTGGCCCAAGTCGGCGCAGTTGGCAGTCGTGGCGAGCGGCGCGGTCGCCCTCTACGTCGCCGCGACCGTCATCACCTCGACAGCGGGAGGATTCGCGGCGCTGCGCGATCACGTTGTGCGCCGCCGCCTCGTCGGGGTGTTGCTCGCCCTCGCGGCTCCCCTCGTGGCGGCAAGCGTCGCGGTCGGCCTCGACTGGGCCGGGATCTCTCTGGAAGGTGACGGCAACTACTGGCCGCTTGCCATGGCATCCGCGGCAGTCGCTGCCGCGTGCATCGCCGCATGGTGGGCGCCCGGGGTCGTTCCGACTCTCGCCGTGGCTATCGCCAGCTTCATCTGGCTCCAGATCTTCATCGGCACGACGCTCGGCCCGCTCGAGCAGCCCCTGATCATTGCGATCGTCAGCGCTGTCGGCACCGTCGCATGGCTGATCGTCGCCCCCCTCCTGCTGCCTCCTCGCATCCTCACCGAGGCGCTCGGCGTCGCCGGCTTCATCATGCTCCAGGTGTCGCATGCCTTCATGGCCTTCGATTTCCCGCCCTTCCTGGACGATGTCGCCGAGCAGCGGCTGACCTGGGCCATGTGGTTCTCGCGGATCGCCCTGCTGGCCTTCGCCGCCGTGGCGCTCATCCTCTTCGCCCGCGGTGCCTCCTGGGTGTGGGCCGCGGGGGGCGTCGTCGCCGCAGGCGCGGGTGCGCTGTCGATCGCCGGGCAGACGTTCGGGTTCATCGCCGGGCTCTTCGTCGCCGGGATCATCCTGCTCGCGGTCAGCGGTGTGCTCCTGATCACCCGCGGGAGACGAGGTCCGACGGGGCAGGACTCCGAATCGGAAGCTACATCCGCTCCGGCGCCGTGACCCCGCACAGCGCAAGGCCGTTGGCGAGCACCTGGCGGGTGGCCGCGCACAGCCACAGCCGCGCGATGTGGATGCTCTCCACGGCCTCGTCACCTCGCGGCAGGACACGGCAGACGTCGTAGAACCGGTGATAGGCCGTGGCCAGCGACTCCAGGTAGCGCGGGATCCGGTGCGGCTCGCGGAGTTCGGCCGCGGACGCGACGACCGCGGGGAACTCGGCGAGGGCCCGGAGCAGGTCGCCCTCGCGCTCGTGTGCGAGCAGAGCTGGATCGAAGCGAGCCTCGCGCCAGTCGATGCCGAGATCAGCCGCATTGCGCAGGACCGAACTCACCCGCGCGTGGGCATATTGCACGTAGAACACCGGGTTGTCGTTGGTGCGCTGCACCAGCAGGTCCAGGTCGAGGGTGAGGGGCGAGTCCACGGGGTAGCGGATGAGCGAATAGCGGGCCGCGTCGACGCCGACTTCCTCCACGAGCTCCTCGAGCGTGATGAGCGTCCCGGCACGCTTGGACAGCTTGACCTCCTCCCCGTCCTTGATCATCTTGACCAGTTGCCCGATGAGGACCTCCACGCTCGTGTCCATGTCGTCGCCCGCGCAGGCAGCCACAGCGCGCAGGCGATTGACGTAGCCGTGATGATCGGCACCGAGAAGGTAGATCGCGGTGTCGAAGCCGCGAGCGCGCTTGTCCACGTAGTACGCGGTATCCGAGGCGAAGTAGGTCATCTCCCCGTCGGCCTTGACCAGCACCCGGTCCTTGTCATCCCCGAAGTCCGTGGTGCGCAGCCAGGTCGCGCCGTCGAGCTCGAAGACATGCCCCTGCTCCCGCAGCCGGGCCATTCCCCTATCCACCGCCCCCGAGTCGTGCAGCGAGCGCTCGGAGTACCAGATGTCGAAGTGGGTCCGGAAGATCTCCAGCACCTGCTGCTGCTGCTCGAGCTGCAGGGCGTACGCCGCTTCCCGGAAGCAGGCGAGCTGCTCGGCCTCCGGGAGCGCAAGGTAGTCCGGATGCTCCGCGACGATGCGCGCAGCGAGATCGGCGATGTAGCCGCCGTGATAGCCGTCCTGCGGAACGGCGCGACCGTGCGCCACTGCCATGACAGAGGCGCCGAAGCGGTCCATCTGGACGCCGCGGTCGTTGATGTAGAACTCCGTCGCGACGTCCGCACCAGCGGCGGAGAGCACCCGCGCGAGGGCATCGCCCACAGCCGCCCAGCGCGTGTGGCCCAGGTGCAGCGGCCCCGTCGGATTGGCCGAGATGAACTCGACGTTCACTCGACGACCGGCGAGCATGTCGATGCGGCCGTATCCCTCCCCCGCCTCGACGACAGCGCGTGCCACGGCTCCCTGGGCTTCCGCGGCCAGTCGGACGTTGATGAAGCCCGGGCCGGCGACCTCGGCCTGCGCGATGCCATCCGCCTGGGCCAGTCGGGCCGCGATGAGGTCGGCGATCTCGCGCGGCGGGCGCCCGGCCGCCTTCGCCAGGGTCAGGGCCACGGGTGTGGCGTAGTCCCCGTGGTCCTTGTTCTTGGGGCGCTCGATGACCACCTCGTCAGGCGCCTCGGCCGCCAGGGCGCCCTCGGCCTGCAGGCCCACGATGCACTCCCGCACCGTTGCCGCGAGGTCCTCGGGAGTCATGGCCGTCAGGGTAATCGTCCAGGCTTAGGGCACCGCCCGGTGGATATCGCTCCGGGCCTCACGCGCCGCGTGCTACGGTCACGGTGGCTGTGCTGCACATGAACCACCGTTCGTGGGTGTCGGCGTCGGTGGGAGATCACCGGCCTCGAGACTCGGTTCCACGGGGCAACCCGAGGGCGGGACGTCGGCTCGCACAATCAGCCCGCCGGGCG
>JALQSY010000061.1 GCA_023264215.1 Candidatus Nanopelagicales bacterium | reverse complement strand
TGCTCGACGGTGAAATCCGGTCGGCCTATGTGATGACCGAACCCGACGTGGCCTCCTCCGATGCTGCTCAGCTTGCATTCGAAGCAAAGCGCGACGGCGATGACTGGGTCCTGAACGGCTCGAAGATGTGGATCACCAACGGCACCGTCGCGGACGTCGCCATCGTGTGGGCGCAGACCGACGACGGCATCCGCGGATTCGTGGTGCCCACGGACACGCCGGGCTTCAGCGCACGTGAGATCCACAAGAAGCTCTCGCTTCGGGCATCGGTCACAGCCGAGCTCGTGCTCGACAACGTCCGCCTGCCGGCCTCGGCGATGCTCCCCGGAGTCCGCGGCCTGAAGGGCCCGCTGGCCTGCCTCAACGAGGCGCGCTTCGGAATCGCCTTCGGCACGCTGGGAGCGGCACGCGACTGCCTGCACACCGCGCTCACCTATGCCATCGATCGCGAGCAGTTCGACAGGCCCATCGCCGGCTACCAGATGACGCAGCAGAAGCTCGCGGACATGACCCTCGAGCTCGGCAAGGGCATGCTCCTCGCGCTCCATCTGGGCCGGCTGAAGGACCAGCACGCGATCACGCCGGAGCAGGTCAGCCTCGGCAAGCTCAACAACGCACGCGAGGCTCTCGCGATCGCTCGCGAGTGCCGATCGATCCTCGGCGGCAACGGCATCACGCTGGAGTACCCGATCATCCGCCACATGAACAATCTCGAGTCCGTCTTCACCTACGAGGGCACCAACGAGATGCACACGCTCATCATCGGGCAGGCCCTCACGGGGCTTCCCGCCTTCCGCTGAGGGCTATTCCGGCAGATCCGGCGGCCCGCTGCGGTACGACGGCGGGGTCGCGCTGAGCGTGATCGGATTCGCCACGGTCGGCACTCCGTCGGCATCCACCACCGGAGACAGGCCGAGCGACTCCGCCAGCGCGAACGCCTGCGCCAGGTCGTTGATCGGCCCGCAGGGAACGCCCGCTGCCGTCAGCCGCAGCTGCCACTCGTCCGCCCCTGCCACCGCCAGGAGCGACTCGAGCCGTGCCTTCAATGCGTCACGGTGAGCCACTCGCGCCGGATTGGTCGCGTAATCGGCGTCGGTAGCCAGGGCCGGGTCGCCGAGGACCTCCGCCAGCGCAGCGAACTGGCCGTCGTTGCCCACGGCGATCACCAGGGGACGATCGGCGGTGAGGTACACCTCGTACGGCGCGATCGACGGGTGGGCGTTGCCCAGGATGCCGGGCACGACTCCCGCCGCGACGTAGGCAGAGGACTGGTTGACCAGCGCCGAGAGCAGGGAGGACAGCAGGTTGACCTCGATGCGTTGGCCCTCGCCGGTCACATCGCGGTGATGCAGTGCGGCCAAGATGCCGACCGCCGCGTGTAGCCCGGTGATGACGTCCACGAGCGCGACCCCGGCCTTGGTCGGCTGACCCGGTTCCGGGCCGGTGATGCTCATGAGCCCACCCATCGCCTGGACGAGGAGGTCGTAGCCCGGCAGGTCGCGGCCCTCGCCCGAGCCGAACCCGGAGATCGAGCAGTAGATGAGCCCCGGCCGCTCACGCGACAGCTCGCCGTAGCCGAGGCCCATGCCCTCGAGCGCTCCCGGCTTGAAGTTCTCGACGAGGACGTCGGCGGACACGGCAAGTTCACGCGCGGCAGCCCGACCTTCGGGGGTCCGCAGGTCGATCGCCCGGGAGGTCTTGTTGCGATTGACCCCGGCGAAGTACGTCGACATCCCGCCCTGCGTGTAGGGCGGTCCCCACGCACGCGTGTCGTCCCCGTGGCCGGGTCGCTCCACCTTGATGACGTGCGCTCCAAGGTCTCCGAGGAGCATCGTCGCGTACGGCCCGGCGAGAACGCGGCTGAAGTCCGCGACCACGATGCCGTCGAGGGGACCGCTCATGCGTCGCCTCGCAGCAGGGGCGCGATGGCCTCGAGCACGCCCGCATCCTCGATCGTCGACGGCACCGCCTCGTCCCGGCCGTCGGCGATGGCCCGCATCGAACGCCGCAGGATCTTGCCTGAACGCGTCTTGGGCAGGCCCGGGACGATCCGCACATCGCGCAGGGCTGCGACCGGTCCCACCGTGTCGCGAACCAGGGCCGTCACCTGCTCCTGCAGCTCCCGCGGATCGGGATCGGCACCGGCCTTGAGGACAACGAAGGCACGCGGCACCTGGCCCTTGATCTCATCGCGCACCCCGATCACGGCGCACTCGGCGATGTCCGGGTGGCCTGCGACCGCAGCCTCGAGCGACCCCGTCGTCAGACGGTGCCCCGCTACGTTGATCACGTCATCGGTGCGACCCATGACGAACAGGTAGCCCTCGTCGTCGACGTGGCCGCCATCGCCGGTCGCGTAGTAGCCCGGGAACGCCGCGAGATAGGCGGCCACGTAGCGCTCATCATCGCCCCACAGGGTCGGCAACGCGCCGGGCGGGAGCGGGAGCCGGATGGCGATGTTGCCCTCGGTCCCGGGAGACACCTCCTGGCCGGACTCGTCGAGGACGCGCACGTCGTATCCGGGCACCGGCCGCGACGGGGACCCGACCTTCAACGGCAGCGGGTCCAGCCCGCGCATGCTCGACGCGATCGGCCAGCCCGTCTCGGTCTGCCACCAGTTGTCGATGACAGGAATCCCCAGGCGGTGCGTGGCCCAGGTGAAGGTGTCGGGATCCAGGCGCTCACCGGCGAGGAAGAGCGAGCGCAGGCTGCCGATGTCCCTCGTCCTCAGGTGCTCCCCCTCGGGATCCTCCTTCTTGATGGCCCGAATCGCCGTCGGGGCCGTGAAGAGCCCGTTGACCCCGTGCTGCTCGATGACCCGCCAGAAGGCTCCCGCGTCCGGCGTGCCCACCGGCTTGCCCTCGTACATCACCGTGGTGCATCCGGTGATCAGCGGCGCGTAGACGATGTAGGAGTGCCCGACGACCCAGCCGACATCGGAGGCGGCCCACCACACATCGTCCGGGCCGATGCCGTAGATATGCGGCAGGCTCCACGCCATGGCGACCGCGTGGCCGCCGTTGTCCCTCACGATGCCCTTCGGCTTCCCTGTCGTGCCGGACGTGTAGAGGATGTAGAGCGGATCGGTCGCGGCCACGGTCACCGGCCCCACCGCCTCGGCTCCGTCGAGGGCGTCGAACCACTCGATGTCCCCCGGACCCATCTCCGCAGTCAGCTGGGGGCGCTGCAGGACGATGCACGACGCGGCCCGATGCTCGGCCAAGGCACGCGCCTCGTCGACAAGAGGCTTGTACGGCACCACTCGGCCAGCCTCGATCCCGCACGAGGCCGTGATGATGGCCGCTGGCTTGGCATCGTCGATGCGGGCAGCGAGCTCCGGCGCGGCGAAGCCGCCGAACACCACCGAGTGCACGGCCCCCAGGCGAGCGCACGCCAGCATCGCGATCATCGCCTCCGGCACCATGGGCAGGTAGATGATCACGCGGTCGCCGCGCTGGACTCCCTGGCGGCGCAGCGCCCCGGCGAAGCACGCCACGCGATGGAGGAGCTCGGCGTAGGTGATCGTCGTGACGTCACCGGTATAGGCGCTGTCGTGGATGAGGGCCACGCGGTCCCCGCGACCGGCCGCCACATGCCGGTCGAGAGCGTTGGCGCAGGTGTTGAGTTCGGCTCCCGGGAACCACCGGTAGATCGGGGCGGAGTCCTCGTCCAGGATCCGACGCGGTGGCGTGACCCACTCGATCATCGTCGCGGCCTCGGCCCAGAACGCCTCGGGATCGCTCAGGCTCCGCGCGCACGCCGCGAGGCCGGCGTTGCCGTCAGCCTCGGGCTGGTCCGACATCGGTCCCATGCCCCGGACGCTAGCGCACCGGCCTAGTCGGCCTTGTGCGATCGGTTGGTCTTGACGGCACCGACCACGATGCGCACGAAGACCGCGAGGAGGGCCAGGTCGAAGATCATCTGCGTCATCGCCACCGAACGGGCCAGGACCGATATCGGGGTGATATCCCCGAAGCCGACAGTGCCCAGCACCGTCACGGTGAAGTAGTAGGTCGTGAACGAATCCAGCTGCTCATTGAACGCGCTGGGGTCGGCGACCGAGATCAGCAGGTACGCCTTGGCGAAGACGGCGAGGAGCATGACTCCCCCGGTGACGAGCGTCTCCAGCGCGCGGACTTCCGGGTACTGCGATCGCTTGATCGCGCGGACCTGCCACGTGAGGTAGGCGCCGACGACAGCCGCCCACAGGACGAGGAAGAAGATCATGAACGGCGCGATGCCGGGACCGAAGTCGCGCGCATCGCCGGTGAACACGCTCCCGGTGATGACCAGGGCGGAGATCACGACGGTGCGCAGGACGCTGACGACGACTGCCCGGCGGGCTCCCTGCGACCGAAGCGGCAGCGTGCTCATGGGGTGACCTCCGCGGCCGCGAGCTGGCCGCAGGCTCCGTCGATCTCGCGCCCGCGGGTGTCTCGCACCGTGACCGGCACGCCGGCCTCCTCCAGCGCACGGACGAATGCCCGTTCGTCGCGGGGATCCGACGCCGTCCACTGGGAGCCGGGTGTCGGGTTGAGCGGGATGAGGTTGACGTGCACGAGATGCCCGCGAAGCCGCCTCGCCAGCAACTCGGCTCGCCATCGCTGATCGTTGACGTCCTTGATGAGCGCGTACTCGATGCTCACGCGACGTCCGGTGCGATCGGCGTAGAACCATGCCGCGTCGAGGACCTCGCTCACCGGGTAGCGGGTGTTGATCGGCACCAGGGTGTCCCGGAGGTCGTCGTCGGGAGCGTGCAGGGACACCGCCAGGCGCAGTGGCAGCCCTTCCTCCGCGAGTTCGCGTATGCGCGGGACGAGACCCACCGTGGAGACGGTGATCCCCCTCGCGGACATGCCCAGGCCCTCGGGCACGGGATCGACAAGTCGATGGATCGCCCCCATCAGGGCCCGGTAGTTGGCGAGTGGCTCGCCCATGCCCATGAAGACGACGTTGCTCACGCGGTCCCGCTCACCGGGGAAGTCGCCGTAGCGCACCATCCGCGAGCCCTCGATGACCTGCGCGACGATCTCGGCGGTCGACAGGTTGCGCGTCAGGCCCGCCTGCCCGGTGGCGCAGAACGGGCAGTTCATGCCGCAGCCCGCCTGACTGGAGATGCAGATGGTGACGCGATCGCGGTATCCCATGAGGACTGACTCGACCCGCGATCCGTCGTGCAGTTGCCAGAGCACCTTGACCGTCGCCCCGTCATCACACGACAGTTCCCGCACGGGCGTGAGCAACGGCGGCATCAGCGCCTGCGCGACCCGGGCCCGATCCTGGGCGCCCAGATCGGTCCAGGTGACCGGATCGGGCTCCAGGCGTGCGAAGTAGTGGCGGGATGCCTGGTCGGCGCGGAAGGCCGGCAGGCCGATCTCGGTCATCGCCGCGCGGCGCCCGGACATGTCCAGGTCGGCGAGGTGCACCGGGGGGCGCCCGCGACGGGGGGCCTCGAGAGTGAGCTCACCGGGTTCGGGCATGGCCCCAGTGTGTCATCAGCCCTGGCCGAGGAAGAGCGCGAAGAGGGCCCAGGCGACGAAGGCGTTGATGACGAGGGAGTCGAGCCTGTCCATGATGCCTCCGTGGCCCGGCAGGATCGAACCCATGTCCTTGACGCCGAGGTCGCGCTTGATGGCGCTCTCCACGAAGTCCCCCGCCGTCGCCGTGACCGTGAGGACCGCGCCCATGATCAGGCCCTGCCACCATGGCGCGTCGAAGATCCAGATGAAGGCGCCCACGCCGATCAGGCACTGCACCACCAGCGAGCCCGCGAAGCCCTCCCACGACTTCTTGGGACTGACCTGCGGGGCGATCGGATGCCTGCCGAACAGAACGCCGGTGGCGTAGCCCCCGATGTCATTGCCGATCGTGAGCAGGATGAAGACGACGATGCGCCACGGGCCATCCGGCGCCGCGAGCATGAGCATCGCGAAGCCGGCCATGAGCGAGACATAGCCCACGAGGAACACGCTGGCACTCGCGTCTCGCAGGTAGCCCTCGGTGCCGCGCCGGATGCGCCACATGAGCACGGAGACCACACCCGCGCCGACGACGACGAGCAGGGCCTCGGCGCCCCAGATGTACGCCGCGGCCATGCCGACGAGGGTCGTCGCGTAGACCGGGGTGCGCGCGACGCGGATGCCCGCCGTGGCGAATGCGGTGGTGAGCTCATAGACGGCCAGGCACAGCGCCGCCGCGGCGAGGACGCCGAAGAGCCAGGGGATCCACACCAGGCTGCCGACGACGAGCGCCGCCAGCACCACTCCGGAGGCGATCGCCGCGGGCAGGTTGCGTCCCGCGCGACTGGGGGCGGGCTCCGGCTCCGCGGCCTTCGAGGGGTCCGTCATGGGATCAGACCTCGAGGAGCTCGGCTTCCTTGTGCTTGAGGATGTCATCGATGTGGGCGACGGTCTTCTGAGTGACGTCCTCGAGATGCTTCTCACCGCGCTTGACGTCGTCCTCGCCGACCTCGTGATCCTTGACCATCTTCTCCATGGCCTCCTTGGCATGGCGACGGATGTTGCGCACTGAGATCCGCGCGTCCTCGGCCTTCTGGCGGGCGACCTTGATGTACTCCTTGCGTCGCTCCTCGGTAAGTGCCGGCAGGACGACGCGGATGATGCTGCCGTCATTGGTGGGGTTGACGCCGAGGTCGGAGTCCCGGATGGCCTTCTCGATCGCGGCCAGCGAGCCCTTGTCGTAGGGCGTGACGATCATCATGCGCGCCTCGGGCGAGGCGAACGACGCGAGCTGGTTCACGGGGGTCAGGGTGCCGTAGTAGTCGACCATGACCTTGGAGAACATCCCGGGGTTGGCTCGGCCGGTGCGAATCGTGGAGAACTCCTCCCGCGCGACCTCGACGGCCTTGTCCATCTTGTCCTCGGCCTCGAGGAGGATCTCGTCGACCTGCTCGCTCACGGAGTGTCCTTCCCATCGGTACGCGTGACCAGGGTCCCGATCCTCTCACCCCGCACCGCGCGTGCGATGTTGCCCTCGACCAGCAGGTCGAAGACCAGGATCGGCATGTCATTGTCGCGACAGAGGCTGATGGCCGTCGCGTCGGCGACCTTGAGGTCGCGCGCGAGCACCTCGTCGTAGGACAGTCGCTCGAACCGCGTCGCCTCGGGATTCGTGCGCGGGTCGGCGTCGTAGATGCCATCGACGGCCTTGGCCATGAGCACGATCCGGGCTCCGATCTCCAGGGCCCGCTGCGCCGCCGTGCTGTCGGTGGAGAAGTACGGCGCCCCCAGCCCGGCGCCGAAGATGACGACCCGCCCCTTCTCGAGGTGCCGCATCGCGCGGCGCGGGACGTACGCCTCGGCGACCTGGCCCATCGTGATCGCTGTCTGCACGCGCGTCTCGACACCCTGCTTCTCCAGGAAGTCCTGCAGGGCGAGGCAGTTCATGACCGTGCCGAGCATGCCCATGTAGTCCGCCCGCGCACGATCCATGCCGCGCTGCGAGAGCTGGGCGCCCCGGAAGTAGTTGCCGCCGCCGATGACGACGGCGACCTCGGTGCCCGAGCGCACGACGCCGGCGATCTGCCGAGCGATGGACTGCACGACGTCAGGGTCGACCCCGAGATCGCCGTCCCCGGCGAACGCCTCGCCGGAGAGCTTCAGCAGCACCCGGTCCCAGCCCCCCTCGGGAGCTTCGGGCCACGTGTCGATGGTGCCTTCGAGCGATGGCTGGACGGCCCCGCCGTCGGACACCGGACCTCCCATGGCCTAGACCGTAGCGCCCCGGTAGCCCGCGGGGGGCGGGCCTCCCGGACTTCAGCCCTGGCCCACCTCGAAGCGGGCGAACGCCGTGACGGTCGTGTCCGCGTCGGACAGGACCTGGCCCACGGTCTTCTTGTTGTCGATGACGGACGGCTGCTCGAGCAGGACCGACTCCTTGAAGAAGCCCTGGAGTCGGCCTTCGACGATCTTGGGCAGGGCCGCCTCGGGCTTGCCCTCCTCCTTTGCCGTCGCCTCCGCGATGCGCCGCTCGTTGTCGACCACGTCGGCCGGCACCTCATCGCGGGTGACGTAGGTCGGCCGCATCGCGGCGACCTGCATCGCGGCATTGCGCGCATCGTCCTCGCTGCCCGTGTAGGACACCATCACGCCGACCTGCGGGGGCAGGTCCGATGCGCGCTTGTGCAGGTAGACGGCGACGGGTGCCTTCAGCATCGCCACACGGCCGAGTTCGAGCTTCTCCCCGATGATCCCGGCGAGGTCGGAGATCGCCTGATCCACGGTGCGCCCGTCGGTCATCATCTGCTGCGCCAGCTTCGCCTGATCCCCGACCTGCAGCTGCGCGGCCGTCTCGACGATCGTGCCGGCCAGGGCCTGGAAGTCCTCGCTCTTGGCGACGAAGTCCGTCTCGCAGAGCAACTCGACCATGACGTTGTCCTGGGACACGACCAGGCCGTTGCCCGCGGTGCGCTCGGCCCCGCGCTTGGCCGCCTTGGCGGCACCGGAGATGCGCAGGGACTCGATGGCCTTGTCGAGGTCCCCGCCGGACTCCTCGAGGGCCTTCTTGCACTCCATCATCCCCGCGCCCGTGAGGTCGCGAAGCTTCTTGACGTCTGCTGCGGTGATCGTGGACATCCCTATCCCTCGGACTCGGTGGTGACGACCTCGACGGTCTCGGCGGCCGCGCCTCCGGCGAGCAGCTCCTGCTCCCACTCGGCCAGGGGCTCCTCGACGATGATCTCGACGGCGTCACCCTCAGCGGCAGCCGTCGCACGGCCCGCACGAGCGATGAGTCCCTCGGCGACGGCATCGGCGATCACCCGAGTCAGCAGCGTGACGCTGCGGATCGCGTCGTCATTGCCGGGGATCGGGAAGTCGATGTCGTCGGGGTCGCAGTTGGTGTCGAGGATCGAGATGACCGGGATGCCGAGCTTCTTGGCCTCGCCGACGGCGATGTGCTCCTTGTTGGTGTCGACCACCCACACCGCCGAGGGCACCTTGTTCATGTCACGGATGCCGCCGAGGCTGCGTTCGAGCTTGTTCTTCTCCCGGGTCAGACCCAGGATCTCCTTCTTGGTGCGGCCC
>JALQSY010000060.1 GCA_023264215.1 Candidatus Nanopelagicales bacterium | reverse complement strand
CATCGGCATCCTCGAGTCGCTCAACCTCCGCCAGCGCGGACTGGAGATCGTGTCGTGTCCGTCGTGCGGTCGCGCGCAGGTGGACGTCTACACCCTGGCCGAGCAGGTCACCGCTGGTCTCGAGGGCCTCGAGGTCCCCCTGCGCGTTGCCGTCATGGGCTGCGTCGTCAACGGTCCGGGGGAGGCGCGGGAGGCCGATCTCGGCGTCGCCTCGGGCAATGGCAAGGGGCAGATCTTCGTGCGCGGCGAGGTCATCAAGACGGTGCCTGAGCACCAGATCGTCGAGACCCTGATCGAGGAAGCCATGAAACTGGCCGAGGAGATGGGCGATGACAGCGCCGGCGATCCCGTCGTCACGGTCGGCTGAGCAGGACGGCGTCGTACGGCCGCTCAACGCGGCCGATCTGCCCTATCTGCGCAGCATGGTCGATGCCGACCCTGTCGCCCACTGCTTCGTCGCCGCGCGCCTGGACGAGATCGCTGCCCGCGGCCACCGACTCGCGGCGGACTTCTGGGCGGTGGAACGCGCGGGACGATGCGTCGCGGCACTCCACGTGGGTGCCAATGTCGTGCCGATCGCGACCGACGACGGCGCGCGGCGCGTGCTGGCAGAGCGCCTGCGCCGCACCGGAAGGCGTGGGTCGTCCCTGGTGGGACCTGCCGATGAGGTGCTGGACCTGTGGGCGCGGCTCGACGGCGCCTGGGGTTCGGCGCGCGAGATCCGGCCGCGACAGCCGCTGCTCGTGATCGACGGGCCGCCGGCTGTGATGCCCGATCCGGGCGTACGTCCGGTGCGCATGCAAGAACTCGACCTCCTGGTGCCCGCGTGCATCGCGATGTTCACCGAGGAAGTCGGCATTTCCCCGGTGAGCGGGGGAGCCGGTGCGGCGTATCGCGCTCGGATCAGCGACCTGGTGCGCGAGGGACGCGCGCTCGCACGGATCGACGGTGGGCGGGTGGTCTTCAAGGCCGAGGTGGGTGCCGCGTCCGACCGCGCATGCCAGATACAGGGTGTGTGGGTCGCGCCGGAGTGCCGCGGCCAGGGGTTGAGTGCCCCCGGGATGGCCGCCGTCGTCGACATCGCGCGACGGGATGTCGCACCGCTGGTGAGCCTGTACGTCAATGACTTCAATCATCGCGCGCGACGCTGCTACGAGTCCGTCGGCTTCACCGGTGCGGGGGAGTTCGCCACCGTCCTGCTCTGACCATGCCCGTGCGCGCGTAGAGCCACCGAGGGACGTCAAGCGCGCTGTCGGCGTCGCTCAGTGGCACTGCGCGTGCAGGGAGCCTCCCGCGCACCGATGGGGTCCCGGCTAGGGTGACCCCGTGCTGCTGCGGATGTCGACGCTGTTCGTGCGGACCCTGCGGGATGATCCCGCCGACGCCGAGGTGCCCAGTCATCGGCTGCTCGTGCGTGCCGGCTACGTCCGACGCGTCGCTCCCGGGATCTTCTCGTGGCTACCCCTGGGGTACCTCGTCTACCGCAACATCGAGTCGATCGTGCGCGAGGAGATGGATTCGGCGGGCTTCCAGGAGGTGCACTTCCCGGCCCTGCTGCCGCGCGAGCCCTACGAGCGCACCCATCGCTGGGAGGAGTACGGCGACAACCTCTTCCGCCTGCAGGACCGCAAGGAGGGCGACTACCTCCTCGGCCCGACGCACGAGGAGATGTTCACCCTCATGGTCAAGGGCGAGTACTCGTCGTACAAGGACCTTCCGCTGATCATCTACCAGATCCAGACGAAGTATCGCGATGAGGCTCGTCCTCGGGCGGGCATCCTGCGCGGACGCGAATTCGTCATGAAGGACTCGTACTCCTTCGACGTCGACGACGCCGGCCTCGAGCGTTCCTACCTGCGTCATCGCGACGCCTACATCTCCTGCTTCGATCGGCTCGGCCTGGACTTCGTCATCGTTTCGGCCCAGTCCGGGGCTATGGGCGGCTCCCAGAGCGAGGAATTCCTCGCACCCACGGAGTCGGGCGAGGACACGTACGTCCGATGCACCGCATGCGACTACGCGGCCAATGTCGAGGCCTTCGTCAGCCGCGTGGACGCGCCTGCCGATGCCTCCGACCTGCCCCCCGCTGTCGTCCATGACACGCCGGACACCCCCACGATCGCCACGCTCGTGGATGTCTCCAACGCGCGCGCGGACATCCGGCGCGCCGATCGGCCGTGGACTGCCGCGGACACGTTGAAGAACGTCGTGTTTATGGCGACCTATCCCGACGGCACGAGCGCACCCCTGGCCGTCGGGGTGCCCGGGGACCGGGAGGTCGACGTCAAGCGTCTCGAGGCCGCGCTGCACCCGGTGGCGCTTCGCCCCTTCGAGGAGGACGACTTCCCGAAGTACCCGGCACTGGTCAAGGGATACATCGGTCCCGGGGCGCTCGGCGGCGAGGGCAATATCCGCTTCCTGGTCGACCCGCGGGTCGCTGTCGGGACAGCGTGGATCACCGGAGCCAACGACAAGGGGCGCCACGTCTACGGGCTGGTGCGGGGACGCGACTTCGAGGCCGATGGCGAGATCGAGGCCGTCGAGATCGTCGAGGGCGATCCCTGCCCGCGCTGCGGCGCGACGATCGAGATCGCACGCGGGATCGAGATCGGTCACATCTTCCAGCTCGGGCGCAAGTATGCCGATGCGCTCGGACTGACCGTCCTGGACGAGAACGGCAAGCAGGTCACGGTGACGATGGGCTCATATGGCCTGGGGGTGTCGCGCGCGGTGGCCGCGGTCGCCGAGCAGCACCACGACGCCAAGGGGCTCATCTGGCCGCGCGCCGTGGCGCCCGCGGACGTGCACATCGTGGCGACCGGCAAGGACGACGCTCCCTTCGAGGCTGCCGAGGCACTGGCACAGGACCTGGTCGGGCAGGGGGTGCGCGTGCTCATCGACGATCGTCGAGGTGTCTCGCCCGGGGTCAAGTTCAACGACGCCGAGCTCATCGGAGTGCCGACGATCGTCGTGGTGGGCAAGCGCCTCGTGGACGGCGTCGTTGAACTGCGCGACCGCGAGACCGGGGACTGCGTGGACGTGCCCGTGGACGACATCGCTTCACGCATCGTCGACCTCGTGCGTGCATGACGGTCGACGCCGTCATCTTCGACTGGGGAGGCACGCTCACCCCCTGGCATGACATCGACCTCGTCGAGCAGTGGCACGCCTACGCCGTCGTCTACGACAGCGCGGATGCCGGACTCGCCAGGCGGCTCGCCGATGCCGAGGTGAGCCTGTGGCGTGAGCAGCAGGCCTCCCGGGGCGCGAACGGCACGGGCACGCTGGAGCACGTGTTCGCCACCTGCGGGGTGGACACCGCGCACGAGCGCCACGGTCCCGCGCTGGCGGCGTACCTCGACGCCTGGGAGCCGCATACCCTGGCCGATCCCTACGCGAGATCCCTGCTCGAGGGCCTCAAGTCACGCGGGCTCTCGGTGGGGGTGCTGTCCAACACGCTGTGGCCGCGGTGGCACCACGAGGCCGTCTTCTCGCGCGATGGCCTTGCTCCCTTCATCGATGCGGCCGTCTACTCGAGCGAGATCCCCGTCGCGAAGCCTCACGCCGAAGCGTTCCTCGCCGCGGTCCAGGCTGTCGGGTCGACTGTCGAGCGCACGGTGTTCGTCGGGGACCGGCCGTGGGATGACGTTCACGGCGCGCAGCAGGTCGGCCTGCGCGCGATCCTCGTGCCGCACTCGCGGCTGGGCGATCAGGCAGTCGAGGTGGACGTGACCCCGGATGCGATCGTGGATCGCCTGGCGGATGTCCTCGATGTCGTCATGGTGTGGCGTTCGGATCGGCCCGGGGCATGACCCCGGAGTGGTACGTCATCGTCCTGCTGTGCCTGGTCGCCGCTACGGCGGGGTGGGTCGATGCGGTGAGCGGCGGGGGTGGCCTGCTGCAGTTGCCCGCACTCCTGCTCGCCCTGCCGGCGGACCGGCCCGCCCTGGCGCTCGGGACCAACAAGCTCTCGTCCATCTTCGGCACGTCGGCAGCGGCGATCACCTACGGCCGCATCGAGATGCCGCGCTTGCGCACGGCGCTTCCCATGGCGGGTGCGGCGTTCGGCGGAGCCGCCCTGGGTTCGCTCACGGCGGTGAACCTGCCACCGGCGATCTTCCGCCCGGTGATCCTGATTGCGCTGGTGCTGGTCTGGCTCTTCATCGCCTTCCGCCGGGACTTCGGCCTGACCGCACGCGAGGTCTCCCGCCGGCGGCACCTGGTGACCGCGATCGCCGGCGGCCTCGCCATCGGCTTCTACGACGGGGCCATGGGTCCGGGCACCGGCTCGTTCCTCATCGTGCTGCTGGTCGCCGCGGTCGGATACACATTCCTGCAGGCATCGGCCACGGCGAAGATCGTCAACGTGGGCACGAATGCCGCGTCGCTCATCGTCTTCGGCCTGGCCGGGTCCGTTCTCTGGGGGCTCGGCCTGCTCATGGCCGCGTGCAACGTGGCCGGTGCCATCGTGGGAGCCCGCACGGCTATCGCGCGCGGGAGCGGCTTCGTGCGGATCGTCCTGCTCGTCGTCACGGGCACCCTCATCGCGGTGCTCGGCTGGCAGACCGTGACGTCCGTGTAGCGCCGTCGGTCAGCGACCGGGGAACGCGGCCGTGGGCGCGCCCCACGCGATGGAGCGCACGGAGCACTCGCACGCGGACAGCACCGCATTGCGGCGCTCTCCCCCCGAGACGGACGCGGCGAGGTCGGCGTAGGTCGCCGTCAGGCGCGACTCGACATCGGCCAGCAGCGCCCGCGCGGCCCGCGGCGAGTCGATGGGTCCGGTGATGAAGCCGCCCGGGGCGCCGACCTCGACGGCGTCCGGCGCCGTGGCGCGCAGGGCCAGCACGCGGGCGCGATGCGCCGCGAGGCCGCCCAGCGCGAGGTCGCGATCGCGGTCATCGAGCCACGGCCCGGCGACGCCGTACGCGTAGACGGCAGCCTCCTCGCCGCCGATGGCCGCGAGCACCGCCTCGTCCGCCGTCATGTGAGCCCTCGCAGGAACTCCGCGTGCCCGGCCTCCGAGGCGGCGATGAGCGCCACGGTGCGGGCGAGGTCGGTGCTCGTCGATGCCTCGCATGCGGCGGTCCGCTGCGCGATCGCCTGCTGCTCGGCATCGATGAGCGCCGCGAGGGCCTGGGGCTGCGATGCGGGCGCTGCGGAGGCCGCGGCGGACGGCGTCGATGTGCCCATGGCCTCGGCGTGGGCCATGTGCTCGTCTCGCAGCGGGACAAGGTCGCCCGAGAGGCCCGGGTACGCGGCGATCACGGCGTCGTACAGCGCGATGATCGCCGCCTCGTCCTGCGCGACCGAGGTGCGGACCGGGGCGTCGGCGTCGGCATCGGGCTCGGGGGACGACGTGCCCGTCGTGGGCGCGGGCTCGGGGGACGACGTGCACGCGGCCACGAGGGCGGCACCGAGCGCGGCGGCGCTGCCCAGGACGGCCCTGCGGGTCATGCGCCCGCCGGAGGTGGGCGGGAAGGACCGGTGCACGCCGGCCAGCATGCCACGTGGCGGGGTACCCTCAGGTCACGGACACGGGCCGGCTCGGGCCGTGGTGCGGCAAGGCCGGACGCAGGAGTCCGGACACGTGAATAGCGCACGTGCGACGACGTGAGGAGGGGTCATGGCGCCTCCCTCGCGCACGTCCATCGACGGAGCGGTCCGAGCCGCGATCGAACCCGTGCTGGCCTCACTCGGATTGGATCTGGAGGACGTGCAGGTCCAGGCGTCGGGACGGCGTCGGCGCGTGTGCGTCATCGTCGATCGCGACGGGGGTGTCGACCTCGACGGCATCGCCGAGACCAGCAGGGCGGTGTCGGATGCCCTGGACGCCGCCGACGCGATGGGGGACGAGCCCTACACCCTGGAGGTCACCTCGCCGGGCGTCGACCGTCCGCTGACGCTCCCGCGCCACTGGCGGCGCAACACGGGCCGCCGAGTTCGCGCCCTCATGACCGACGGCACGGCGATCGAAGGCCGGGTCCTAGGTGTCGATGACGACGCGGTCGTGCTGGTCGCCGACACGCCAGCCGGGGCGGAGGCACAGGAGCAGCGCATCGCCTGGGAGGACCTGTCACGCGGCGAGGTGCAGATCGAGTTCCGTCGCCCGGGCCAGGGGCAGGAGGAGTCCTGATGGACATCGACGTCAACGCCCTCAGGGCCCTCGTGCGGGAGAAGGAGCTCTCCTGGGACCTGGTGGTCGATTCGATCGAGCAGGCCCTGCTCATGGCATACCAGCGCACCGAGGGCGCCGCCGAGGATGCCCGGGTCGAGCTCGACCGCAAGACCGGTCACGTGACCGTGTGGGCGCGCGAGGCCGCGCCCGTCGGCGAGCAGGTGGCGGGCGAGGCGGCACCGGAGCCCCGCGAGTTCGACGACACCCCCACCGACTTCGGTCGCGTGGCCGCCGCGACCGCGCGGCAGGTCCTGCTCCAGAGGCTGCGCGACGCCGAGAGCGATCGGACGTTCGGGGAGTTCTCCGGCACCGAGGGCGACCTGGTCTCCGGTGTCATCCAGCAGGGCAGCGACCCCCGGGTCATCCGCGTCGATCTGGGCAAGGTGGAGGCGGTCCTGCCCCCGTCCGAGCAGGTCCCCGGCGAGTCCTATCCGCACGGCACGCGCATCAAGTGCGTGGTCACCGGCGTGCGCAAGGGTCCGCGCGGCCCGCAGGTCACGGTGTCGCGATCGCACCCGGCGCTGGTGCGGGGCCTGTTCGCGCTCGAGGTGCCCGAGATCGCCGATGGCAGCGTCGAGATCGCCGGCCTCGCTCGTGAGGCGGGTCACCGGACGAAGATCGCCGTGCGCTCGACGGTGCCGGGGCTCAACGCCAAGGGTGCCTGCATCGGACCGATGGGCCAGCGCGTCCGCCAGGTGATGAGCGAACTCGGCGGCGAGAAGATCGACATCGTGGACTTCAGCGATGACCCCGCAGAGCTCATCGCCCACGCGCTCTCGCCCGCGCGGGTCAGCCACGTCGAGATCGTCGATCGCGAGGCACGGGCCGCCCGGGTGACGGTGCCGGACTACCAGCTCTCCCTCGCCATCGGCCGCGAGGGCCAGAACGCCCGCCTGGCCGCGCGGCTCACGGGCTGGCGGATCGATATCCGGCCCGATACCGAGCCTGCCCCCGCGCCCGATCCTGCCTAGCAGGCGCCGGGCCGAGGGCCGGATTCCGAGCCGGACCGGCCCGCGGGCTACACTCCGTGACGTCCGAGTGGATCCGACCGGGGTCGATGTGAGCGCAGGCCGACACGCGAGCGTGCGCACGTGCATCGGCTGCCGCGAGCGGACCTCACCGGACGGCCTCCTGAGGGTGGTGCTCGTGGACGGGGCTGTCGTGCCCGACCCGGGGGCTACTCGGCCTGGCCGGGGCGCGTGGCTGCACCCCGCCTGCTGGGAGGCAGCCGAACGCCGCAGGGCGTTCACCCGCGCCTTGCGGGCGAGTGCGGCACCCGATCTCGGGCCGCTGCGCGAGTTCATGGGGCGCATGCCGAGGCAAGACCAGTTCGCGCAAGACCAGTAAATGTCCGAAGACCGTAGTTGTCGCGAAAGATGGGGCATCCGAGGATGAGCCACCGATGAGCACCCAGCCATGAGCAGGGTCAACCAGCACTGACGGTCCGGATGCGTGCCCGCGAGCACGCCGACCGGACCGAAGACAGGAGAGTTGTGTCGAAGGTCCGGGTCTACGAGCTCGCCAAGGAGCTCGGAGTCGAGAGCAAGGTCGTGCTCGCCAAGTTGGCCGAGCTCGGCGAATTCGTGCGCTCGGCGTCCTCCACGGTGGAAGCGCCGGTGGTGCGCAAGCTCAAGGACGCCATGCCCGCGGCACCCGCCGCGGAGGCCAAGCCCAAGCGGGCGACCAAGAAGGCTGCGGCGCCCAAGGAGGCGCCCGCCCCGGCAGCGAAGAAGACCGCGGAGCCTGCCACGCCGGCACCGGCCGAGCAGGCACCCCCGCCCGCTGCGCCTCCCGCGCCCCCAGCCGCCCCCGAGGCGCCCGCGGCCGAGGCGCCCGCCCCTCGCCCAGCCGGCCCCCGGCCCGGCAACAACCCGTTCACGGGCAACGTCGCCGCGCGCGAGACGCCGCGGCCGGCCGCACCGCGACCGGGGAACAACCCGTTCACGGGCAACACCGGCATGGGGCGCGCGGCGCCCGCGGTGCCGGGCATCCCGCGCCCGACGCCGGGCATGATGCCGCGCGTCCCCGGTGTCCCGCGCCCCGGTGCGCCGGCTCGGCCCGGTGGCCCCGGTCGTCCCGGCGCACCCGCTCGCCCGGGCGGTCCCGGGCGTCCCGGCGGCGCACCCGGCGGTCGCGGACCGGGTCGCCCCGGCGGCGGTCCCGGCGGTGGCGGCTTCGGCGGTCCCGGCGGCGGTCCCGGGGGTGGCGGCTTCGGCGGTCCCGGCGGACGGCCGGGCGGACGCGGCGGCCCCGGCGGTCGCGGCGGCACCGCGGGTGCCTTCGGCAAGCCCGGCGGCCGACCTTCGCGCGGCCGCAAGTCCAAGCGCGCCAAGCGCCAGGAATTCGACAACATGCAGGCACCCACGATCGGTGGCGTACGCCTGCCGCGCGGCAATGGCCAGGTCGTCCGGCTTCCGCGCGGCGCCAGTCTCACGGACTTCGCGGACAAGATCGACGCCAGTGCGGCGGATCTGGTCACCGTGCTGTTCAAGCTCGGTGAGATGGTGACGGCGACGCAGTCGGTGGATGACGACACCCTCAAGCTGCTCGGCAGCGAGCTCGACTTCGACGTGCAGGTCGTCTCGCCCGAGGACGAGGATCGCGAGCTCCTGGAGTCCTTCTCCCTGGACTTCGGCGAGGACGAGGGCGACGAGGCCGATCTGCTGCCCCGCCCGCCTGTCGTCACCGTGATGGGTCACGTCGACCACGGCAAGACCCGACTGCTGGACACCATCCGTCAGGCCTCGGTCCGCGAGGGCGAGGCCGGCGGTATCACCCAGCACATCGGTGCCTACCAGGTGGGCGTCGAGCACGACGGTGTCGAACGTCTGATCACCTTCATCGACACCCCGGGCCACGAGGCGTTCACCGCGATGCGTGCACGGGGGGCGCAGGTCACC
>JALQSY010000005.1 GCA_023264215.1 Candidatus Nanopelagicales bacterium | reverse complement strand
GTCTGGACTCCATCAAGGGTTCGGTCATCGCCGGTCTGATCATCGGCGTGGCCGAGTCGCTCACCCGCACCTACCAGCCGATCTACGCGCCCTGGCTGGGCGCGAACTTCGACGTCATCGTGCCGTACCTGATCATGATCATCGTGCTGATGGTCCGACCATATGGGCTCTTCGGCACGAAGGAGGTGGTGCGGGTATGACGAGCGCGACCAAGGCCTCCGAGCGCACCGTCCGCGGGCGCCCGCAGCTCTTCACCAGCTATGCCCGCGAGATGAGCATCTTCAACACTCGCGTCAAGCGCAATTGGGTGATCGTCGGCATCATCGCGATGGCCGTGATCCCGTTCTTCCTGCAGCGGGACTGGGTAGCGCTGCTGACGACCGTGCTGATCTTCGCGATCGGCGGTATCGGCCTGAACATCCTCACCGGGTACGCCGGCCAGGTGTCCCTCGGCCAGGCGTTCTTCATGGGTGTCGGCGCCTACACGGCCGCCGTGCTGGGCGGCGAGGCCCAGGGCAACGTGATCGGCCTCGGCCTGGACATGGTGATCTGGCTGCCGCTCGCGGGGCTCGTGCCGGCCCTCGTGGCCTTCGTGCTGGCGCCCCTGGCCGCGCGAGTCCGCGGCCTGTATCTGGCGATCCTCACCCTCGGTCTGGTCTTCATCGGAGAGCACATCTTCAAGGAGGCGAAGCCGATCACGGGCGGCGCCGGTGTCGGCCGCGCTCCCGCCGAGCCCGTCTTCCTCGGCTTCGACCTTTTCTCCAACCAGACGATCCTCGGCTACCGCATCGACCGCTTCACGGTCTTCTACGTCGCCTGCCTCGTCATCTTCCTCATCATGGCGTTCGGCGCCCGGAACTTCGTGCGCTCGCGATTTGGCCGCAACTTCGCCGCGGTGCGCGACCGCGATATCGCCGCGGAGGTCATGGGGGTGTCCCTGCTGCGGACCAAGACCCTCGCTTTCACGGTGTCGTCGTTCTACGCGGGAATCTCCGGTGCGCTGCTGTCCATTGTCATCGGGCGGATCTCGCCGGAGACGTGGAACATCTTCCTGTCGATCGACTTCCTCGCGGTCGTCTTCATCGGCGGTCTCGCCACCATCTCCGGGTCGATCATGGGCGCGGTCTTCGTCGTACTCCTGCCGAAGTTCGTCAACTCCCTGACCGGCTTCATCCCCGGATTCGGCGGTATCGGCGAGGGCGGCCTGCTCAACGTCTTCGAACTGCAGACCATCATCTTCGGCCTGCTCATCATCTTGTTCCTCATCCTCGAACCACGCGGCCTGTACGGCCTATGGCTTCGATTGCGCAACTACTTCAAGGCCTGGCCCTTCAGCTATTGACGCAGGCATCGCCGGTCAGTCCGCCATCCAGACGGGCTGGCCGGGAATGCCCGTCGATCCCGTGCACGACGCGCGGTGGCGCACAAGCGGGCGCGCATCCCTCCCGCAACACAGGAAGTCGACACTTCTGCGCCGCTGGAAGTGTCGACTTCCTGTGTTGCGCGCGGCGGGCGACGGAACGGCGCACTCTGCGCGGCGGCCGGCGGCGGAACGGCGCACTGTGCGCGGCGGGCGACGGAACGGCGCACTGTGCGCGGCGGCCAGCGACGGAACGGCGCATATGCGCAGGCCGGTGACTAGCGGGTGGTGGACTCCTGGGCATCAGCCTGCGCGTACTGCTGGAGCAGTGCGCTCTCCCCCTGCTTGCCGGGATAGGCGAATCGCACGAGCACCATCGCGGCGAGACCGGCGACGATGGCCGCGAGATAGGCCCAGTTCGCGCCGGCGAGGAATGACTCCCGCGCAGCCTCGATGATCGCCGACGAAGACTGCGGATACTGCTGAGCCAGTGTCTCGGCGCTGGAGAACGACTTCTGCAACGTCGTCTGGGTGGCCTGCGTGATCTCGCTGGCGTCCGAGCTCGACTGCACCTGCTTGAGTATCGCGGCGGCGTATCCCGCAGTGAGGAGCGATCCGAGCAGCGCCTGCATGATCGATCCGCCCAGGTCGCGCTGCAGGTCGGTGGTTCCGCTCGCCATGCCTACTCGGGTGACCGGAACCGAACTGGTGAGCGCGCGTGAGGCAGGGGTGAGCACGAGTGCGGCACCGACACCGATGAGCGCGTAGGCAATGCCGACCTGCCAGTACGGCGTGCCCTCCTGCCACAGCACGAGCATGATGATGAAGGCCGAGACCACCAGGCCCGATCCGACCAGCAGGGTGTCGCGTGAGCCCAACGCGTTGATCATCCGGGCGGACACGGGCGAGACCGCCATCATCATGAGCGCGGCAGGCAGGATCGCGACCCCGGCGGTGAGCGTCGAGTACTGCAGGACGTTCTGCAGGAACTGCTGGCCGACGAAGAGCGAGCCCATGAGCGACCCGAACACGATCATCCCGCTGACGGCTGCCACCCAGAACAGGCGCCTGGACGCATAGTGCAGGTCGTAGAGGGGGTTGCGCGCCCGACGCTGGCGGATCACGAAGAGCGCTCCGATGACGAGCGAGGCACCCATCATCGCGAGCGCCGGCAGGAACTGCCCGGGCGCCGCGATGGTGCTCAGGCCGAGCACGAGCGCAGCGATCATGAAGATCGACAGGATTCCACCGAGATTGTCGACGGGCTCGGTGGACTCGTTGACGTGCGCGGGGACGAACCTCCACACCAGGATGAACGCGATCACCGCGGGCGGGACCGCGATGAGGAATACCGAACCCCACCAGAAGGCCTCGAGGAGCGCCCCGGCGATCACCGGACCCAGCACGGCTCCGCCGCTGCCGATGCCCGACCACAGGGCGATGGCCTTGACGCGCGCCTTTCCCGGGCCCCACAGGGCCGTGATGAGCGCCAGGGTCGTCGGGTACGCCAGGCCGGCAGCGACGCCGGTGAAGATGCGACCGCCGATGAGCACGATCCCGTCCGGAGCCCAGGCGGAGATGGCACTGGCAGGCAGCGTCAGGGCCATGCCCAGTAGCAGCATGAGCTTGCGTCCGTAGCGGTCTCCGAGCGCGCCGAGGTAGAGCACCGACATCGCCAGGCCGAGGGTGCAGCCGATGGCGATGAGGTTGATCTCTGTCTGGCCGGCATCCAGTGCCTTGCCGATGTCGGGAAGGGCGACGTTGGCGACGCTGAGATTGAGGTTGGCCACGACCGCGGCCAGGATCAGTGCCGTCAGGACGATCCCAGCCCTCTTGGGCACGACCTCGCTGGTGGCTCCCGCCGCAGTGCTCATTCACCCTCCCGATCCGCGGTCATCCTGCCAGAGTGCGCAGTCGGGCAGTCGCGATCAGGACAGGATGTCCTTGCGATCGAATCGCAGGACGGCGATCCCGGCCAGGATCACGAAGGTCACCACGGCGTACGACGCCCCGATCGCCATGTCGTCCCAGGCGATCTGCTGACCCAGGGCGTCCGCCCAGGAGCCGCCGTAGTCGGTGGGCAGGAGCCGGCGCAGGTCACCGAGGGCATCGATCGCGTCGATGATGTTCAGGACGATGACGATGACGACAGCCGCCCCCACCGCACCGAGCGGCACGTCGGTGAGCACGCTCATCAAGAAGGCGATCCCCGCGGGAATCAGCAGTTGGATGGCGATGTAGCCGGTCACGATGCCCAGGCGCTGCCACGAGGTCGCCACATCGAAGGCACCCCCGAGCGGACTCGTGAGTGGCGCGGAGCCGAAGACCACCAGGGCAACGAGGAAGGCCACCGCGACGAGGATGAGCAGGGTGATGACGGTGAGGATGAGCCCGACGATCATCTTCGCGCGAAGGAATCTCCGACGGGGCACCGGCGCGGCGAGCAGGTACCTCATCGTCGACCAGGAGGCTTCGCTCGCGACGGTGTCCCCGAGGAACATCGCGGCGATGATCGTGAGCAGGAAGCCCGAGGCGAAGAGCAGCATCGTGAGCGTGAAGTTCCACGGCCCGGCCGTCGCGAGTCCGACCAGATCGAGGTCGCCATCGCCGAAGCCGCGAGACTGCGGACCCAGCTTGACCGCGGCGACGACGATGAGCGGCAGCGCGACGGCCAGCCCGAAGGCGACCAGCGTGCGTCGGCGCCGCAGCTGACGCACCAGTTCAACCCGGATCGTCAACGTCTCGCGTGCGGAGTACGCGGGCGCTGCCTCGACGGTGCTCATTGGTCCACCCGGTGCCCTTCCCCGACGAGCTCGAGGAAGACATCCTCGAGCCGCAGCCCGCTTCGGCCCGCGAGCAGGTCCTCGACGGTGCCGGAGTAGATCAGGTGGCCGTGATTCATGACGACCACGCGTGAGCAGGTCTGCTCCACCTCGCTGAGCAGATGAGAGGACACGATGACGGTCTTGCCCGACGCGGCGTAGTCGTGCATGACCTGCCGCATCTCGCGGATCTGCGGCGGGTCGAGGCCGTTGGTCGGCTCGTCGAGCACGAGCAGGTCGGGCAGGCCCAGCATGGCCTGGGCGATGCCCAGGCGCTGGCGCATGCCCTGGCTGTAGGTGCGCACGCGGCGGTCGATCGCGCTGCCGAGCCCGGCGATCTCGAGGACCTCCTCCAGGTGGGGATCGCCGTCCTCCCGCCCGCTCGCACGCCAGAAGAGATCGAGGTTCTGACGACCGGTCAGGTGCGGCAGGAACCCGGGACCCTCGATGAAACTGCCGACGCGCGACAGCACGGGCGCGCCCGGGCGGACGTGCTCGCCGAAGATCCACGTGTCCCCGCCGGTCGGGCGGATCAGGCCCATCGCCATGCGCATGGTCGTCGTCTTGCCGGCACCGTTGGGCCCGAGCAGGCCAAGAACCACACCGGGCGGCACCTCGAAGGTCACGCCGTCGACGGCGCGAAGGCCGCCCTTGAACTCCTTGGCCAGGTCGCGGGTGGCCAGGGGGACGCTGACGAGATCCGGACGTGCGTCACGCGCGGGATCGCGCGGTCGCAGCAGGGCGACGATCAGCCACACCAGGAGCGTGATCGCGAGCGCACCCACGGGCCATGCCCATGGCGGGATCCCGGACACCGCGGTCGTGCCGTTCACGCTCGGGAGCAGGATCGATCCATCCGCGGCGATGGTGTACACCGCGGGCCCCGGCGGCATGCGGTAGCCCTGATCCGTCGTCGCGATCACCACGGCGAGTCGATCGCCGGCGGCCACTTCCGTGACGATCGTCGGTAGGACGACATCGACGGTCACCGGTTGCGTGCCCAGATTCGGGATGCGTACGGGCGCGACGAGGCCCTGGGGCAGGGCCTGACGACCATTGGCGCTCACGACCCGCAATGAAGCGAAGAGCACGGCATTGTCGACTTCCCGATCACTGCTCACCGTGATGCGAGCACGGCTCGAGCCGACGATCCGCATGGCCTCGGCCAGGGGCTCGCTGAAGAAGCCCGCGGTCTGCCCCGGCAGCGGGACCGCGAGGAGATCCCCGGCGAGGCGCGCGAGGCCACCTGCACCCGGAAGCGAGGTGATCGCAGCCGGTGATCCGCCAGCGGGTGCGAGCACCTGCTGCGGGGGAGCGGCGATGCTCATCTGCGTCGTGGCGTCGCCGAAGAGGCCTGGGTACGCCGGGGCCGAGAGGATCTCCACGGTGCCCGGGTCGCGATCGCTGAGGGCAGAGGCCTCCACCAGCGACACCTCGAAGTCCTCGTTCACCGGAGGCCCGCCGCGTAGGTGCTGGTCGAACCACGCCAGGCTCAGGGCCCGGAGGCGGTCCGTCTCCGACACCCCGCCGTCGTGACCGCCGGCGTGCCAGACGACCTTGACCGGTGCGTTGACGATCTGCTCGGCGTTCGCATTGGCCTGCGCGAGCGGGAAGAGCGAGTCCGACTGTCCGGAGGTCAGCAGGACCGGCGCCGTGATGCGGTCGGTGATGCTGCGCGGCGACGATGCAGCCATGAGGGCCGAGGATTCGGCCGTCACGCGGCCCTGGGTCACCGCCTCGACGTAGGCGGCGCACCATGCCTCGGTGAAGCGCCCGCACTCGGTGACCGGCTGACCGGGCTCCAGGCCGAGACCGGAGGAGAAGAAGAGCGAGGTCCACAGGCTCTTGAGGACCCCCGGCTGCACGCCATCGATGGCGCTTTGCGCGAAGAGCGACGTCTCGAGGTCGTTCCACGTGATGTCAGCGACGACCGCGTCGATGCGGTCGTCGTAACCGGCGAGCAGCAGGGCGAGGGCGCCGCCGTAGGAACCTCCGCCGACACCCACGACGGGATCACCGGGTGCCTGCGTGGAGACGCTCGCGAGACTGGCGAGGTAGTCGACGAGCGCCGACGCATCGGCCACCTCGAAGTCGGGGGCGTTCATCGAGATCTGCCCGGTCGACTCGCCGAAGCCGCGCGCGGTGTAGGCCAGCACGACGTAGCCGGCTGCGACCAGCTGCTGCGCCTCCTCGGCGGCCCCGGCCTTGGTGCCCCCGAAACCATGGGCGAGCAGGACCGCGGGCGCCGGGGTGACGTCCGGGACATAGACATCGGTGTCGAGCTGCACCGGCGTCGGGTCATCTGCAGACGTGGCCGCTCCGGGCAGCATCATCGACACGGGCGTCACCTCAGCGCGAGCGGCCGACGGCAGACCCACGACGGTCGTGGCCACGAAGGCGCATGCGAGCACGGCAGCACCGAGCGTCCCGAGTCGCCTCCGCATCAGTCGACTATAGGTCGGCTACCCACGGGGCGCACCCTCGGTGGACATGCGTGACCGGGCCGCGCGCGAGGCGCCGATGAGGACGAGCAGCGTGGCGACCATGCACACCACACCGGCGATCACCGAGAAGTACCACGCAACGCCGCACGCGATGAAGCCCACGATGAGGATCCCCGATCGCACCCTCACCGCTCGACGGGATGCAGCCCAGATCGGCCAGCGATCGGGATCGACGAGGTCGGGATGACGCAGGACGTAGGCGCGCATCGCGGTAGCCATGACCACGACGAACGCGAGAGAGATCCAGTAGAAGAGGGCGACGGCGCCCTCGGTGGAGCCCGTGACCTGTCCGCTCTCCCATGCCTGGCCGATCAGCGCGCTGGGCCAGGGCAGGAAGGCGATGGAAGCCAACCATGCGGCATTGATCCAGAAGACGGCGCTGTCATAGCCGACGAGATCGCTCAGCATGCGATTGTGCACGCGCCACTGGCCGAACACGACCAGGAATGTGAACGCGAACGCGACGATCGGGCCGGCCTTGAGCCACAGGTAGTCGTCGAAGGGCTCCCCCGGCCCAGGGAGCCCGATGCCGATGAGCGGTACCGCGAGAAGCGTGATGGCCACAGCCGTGATGGCGTCGCTGATGCCGATGAGGCGCTCGAGCCGGCGCCCCTCGTACATCTCGAAGCGTGTCATGGCGCCACCCTGCCACTAGCGCAGCCGCGCAGCGCGGTAGATCTCGTCGATGGCCCCGGTGAGCTCGTCGAACCACCCAGCTTCAAGCAACTGCTGCCGCACGCGCTCATTCAGTCCGCCCTTGGTCTGGTGCTCCGCAGGCAACTCGAGACGTTCAGCATCGGAGGTGGCGAGGCCGACGGCTGCGAGGCCATCGAGCTCCGCCCTGACGTACCGCGAGGCGGTCGTGACATCGATACCCTGCGCGGCGACCCAGTCGATGAGCGCGTTCTGCATCTCGTAGTACGTCGACATGAACGCCGAGGCGCAACTCAAGGTCCGGATCAGCGACTCGTCCTCCAGCGTGATGATCTCGCCCAGGCCATCGAGTGCAGCGACGACCTCGGGAATCGGCGGGCTGATCACCAGCGGTCCACGCCGCAACGCGATCGCCGGCAGCGGAATGAGTTGGCACACGCGCGTGGCGGGGGCAACGAGAGCGGAGATCCCGCTCGGTGGCGTCCCCGCGATGAGGCTTGCGATGATCTGATCGTCGCGGAAGGTCAGCCCTGCCAGCGCCTCGTCGAGTTGCTGCGGGCGCATGCCGAGGACGACGATCTCGCTGCCGTCGATGACGGCCTGATTGGACTCACGACGCTCGCATCGGGCGAACTCGCTCGCCAGTCGCGACGACCTTTCCTGGGACCGGGGCGAGAGCAGGATCCGGTCAGCATCGCCCTGGGCGGCGGCCATGGCCCGGACCATGGCCTCGCAGATCGTGCCGACGCCGACGAAGCCGATCGTGGTCATCGACGCATCATGGCCCACTAGGCTCATCGAGACCTCTAGGAGGGGCACGATGCCAGGATTCCTCGCCGATCTCACCGGCTCCTTTGCCACGTCGGCCGCACAGAACCCGACCGTCGCGGTGATGGAGGCCGCGTACGCGCACGCCGAACTCGATGTGCGATACATCAACTGCGAGGTGGCCCCCGATCGACTCGCAGACGCCGTTCGCGGTGCCATCGGCATGGGCTGGCTCGGCTTCAACTGCTCGATCCCCCACAAGGTCGCGATCCTGGACTACCTCGACGCGATGGCGCCATCCGCGGGGATCATCGGCGCGGTCAATTGCGTGATCAACCGCGACGGGCATCTCACGGGCGAGAACACCGATGGACAGGGCTTCGTGCGTTCACTGCGCACCGTGATCGATCCGAGCGGCCGCGACATGGTCGTGCTCGGCGCCGGCGGTGCCGCGCGCGCGATCGCCGTCGAGTCGGCGCTGGCTGGGGCCAGGTCGATCACGATCGTCAACCGCACCCGCGAACGCGGCCAGGAGCTCGCCTCGCTCGTGCGTGATCGCACCGATGCCCAGAGCCACTTCGTGCACTGGCAGGGGCCGTTCGACGTCCCTGACAGTGTCGAGATCCTCGTCAATGCGACGTCGATCGGCTTCCACCCGAGCACGGACTCGCCGGAGGTCAATCACGCGACCATCCGGCCCGGCATGGTCGTCGCCGACGTGGTGGCCAATCCCCCTGACACCGAATTCCTGCAGCGCGCCGCAGCTCAGGGCGCCACGACACTGCAGGGCCTGGGCATGCTCGTGAACCAGGCCCTGACCAACGCGCGCCTGTGGACCGGCCGCGATCTGGACGCGGACGTGATGCGTCGAGCGCTTGAGGAGAGTCTCGGGGTCTGAGCGCGCACTCTCCCGTTGCGCGGGAGGGCACGGTTTCGCGCACCGAACGGGGCAGTTTTGCGCCGAAACTGCCCCGCAACTCGCGCAAACCCGACCGCGCCGTGAGCATCGAGCCTGACTTGCTACGGGCCGACGTTCCCCACTGCTAGCGTCCGCGCATGGCTATCGGGACCTTCACTCCGGCATTCACACTCGTCCTGGCTTGGGCCTTCGCGCTGCTGGGGATCACCGCGCCCGGCGCCGTACCCGAGGACACCACGTGGGATTCGGTCATGCGCTGGCTCCTCTTCCTGCCCGCGGGCTGCATGTACATCGCCAGTGCCGTCATGCACACCGTCTTCGCCAAGCGCACCGCCGCGAATATCGGGTGGCAGACCAACGGATTCCAGTACGAGATCGGCTTCGCTTCGCTCGGCATGGGGATCGCCGGCATCATCGCCGCGCTCAGCGTGCCCGCCGCATGGCTGCCCGTTGCGGTGGCGGGATCGGTCTTCCTGGTGCTCGCCGGGGCCAACCACGTGCGCGAGATCGTGAAGAAGAAGAACCTCGCCGCCGGCAACACCGTCATCCTCCTCTACGACTTCGGTCTTCCCATCTCCTTTGTCATCGCCCTCGTCGGCGTGGGGAGTGCGTGAGCGGGGAGGGTGATCTCGAGCCGGACCGCGGCGGTGCCCACACCTACCGGGGTGACGTCACCTGGGAATACGCGCCCGAGATCGACGGCGATCCGGACCCGGGGGAGATCGTCTGGGCCTGGGTCGCCTTCGAGGAGGACGCGACGCGAGGCAAGGACCGACCGATCGCGATCCTCGGCCGCGCGGACGATCACCGGCTGGTCGGCCTGATGCTCTCGAGTCGCGATCACACCGGCGATCGCGACTGGCTGGCGATCGGGGCCGGCAGCTGGGATGCCGAGGGACGGCGCAGTTGGCTTCGCCGCGATCGACTCCTCGCCATGCGTGCCGAGTCGGTGCGCCGCGAAGGCGCCGTCCTGCCTCGCGCGACGTACGACGCGGTCATCGCTGCTGTCGGCACTCCGCCGCCAACGCCGCCGACGAGGCACGCCTGGACGCTGCGAGATGGCTTCCGGCGCATCCTCGGTCGGCCCCTGCCGTGATCCGGTCAGTCCCTGGCAGACTGCTCGCATGAGCGAGGAGACCACTGAGGCTTCGCAGCCCGACGATGCCAAGGAGCGCTACCGCCAGGCGCTGGAGCGCAAGAAGGCGCAGGGGGGCCATCAGGGCCACGGCCAGACCTCGACCAACTCGTCGGCCAAGGGCTCCTCGGCCAAGGCCGGCGGCAAGCGGGAATTCCGCCGCAAGAGCGGCTAGTAGCCCTCGCTCCCCACTCCCTTGTGCACCGTGAACATGTTGGTGGGGTCGTACTTCTTCTTGACGCGGAGTAGCCGGGCGTAATTGTCTCCCCAGAACTCCGTCTGCCAGTCCTTCTGGAAGTAGTTGCCCTCGTTGGAGTAGGAGCCTCCACCCGGTGTCGCCTTGTGGATGAATTCCGATGCCGTCATCACACCGTCGTACTGCGCCTGCGAGACCTTGGTGTCAGGCTCATGGCCCTCGACTCCGGGATACTTGCTCTGCTTCCAAGCGCCCACGGTGATGAAGGCGACGTTGTCGAAGACAGCCGGGTTGATGGACGTCTCCTCATCCCGTGCCTTGGCCTCGGGATGCTCGCCGTAGAGCGCCTTGTTGGTCTGCCACAGGATGAGCGACGTGCGCGAAGCATCGAAGAGTCCCTGGGCGAGAGTTCGCGCGTTGGCCCCCTGGGTCATGGACCAGGGCACTCCACGACCGTCGTAGGCGCCCCAGTAGGCGCCGACTTCAGCCGCATTGCCGGTCCACCAGAAGTAGCCCGCGGGGGCGTTGCGCCGGTTGTCGAAGATCGCCTCACGCGTCGTGGGATTCCACCGGTTGCGGAACGGCTGGGAGCTGAACTTCACGTCGATCGTGAAGTCCTCGGGACGTGCCCGTAGCGGCGCGAGGAACGGCTCCCAAGCGGCCTCGGCCTCCTCGGTGCTGATGTCCAGGAATGTCGTGCCCACCTGCATCACATTCAGGCCGGTGTCGAACTTCTCCGCCATGGCATAGGCCTCGTTGAGGATGACGCCCTCGCCCCACGTGGGATCACTGAGCGTCGACCCCGCGAATTCGACATAGCGCTGTAGCAACTCGAGGTACGCCGCATCGGACTTGGCGGTGATCGGGCCGCCGATCCATCCGGAAATCGTCGGTTCGGGATGGGCGAGGTAGGTCATGTGCGTGACGACGCCGAAGGTGCCTCCGCCACCGCCCTTGAGCGCCCAGTAGAGGTCGGAGTTCTGGTAGGCGTTGGCCGTGACGATCTTGCCGCTGGCAAGGACCACGGTGAGTTCGAGAACGCCGGCCGCGCCGCTGCCGAATCGCTTGCTGAACGAGCCGAAGCCGCCGCCGAGGGCAAATCCACCGCAGGCGCCGACACTGGTACACCCTCCGCCCTGGACGTACAGGCCGTTGGCGGAGGCGATCTTGTAGGCCTCGAGCCAGCGATTGCCCGCCGTCGTCGTCACCGCCGTGACGCCAGGTGTGCCTGCGGGTGCGCCCTTGGGCACGAAGGAGTCGTGCACCGTGATCTGCCGCATGTTGTGCGTCCAGATGAGAAGCGACTGACGTGGGCCACACGACCGGCCGTAGTAGTCGTGACCGGTGCCCTTGACCGCGACTCGGACACGGTGCTTGCGCGCGAAGTTGACCGCCGCCTGGATGTCCTTGGCGCTCTCCGCGGCGACGGCGTAGCCGCTCGCGGTCGACGTCCATGCCCTGTACATGCCCGTCGACTGCGTCGCTCCCGCCTGCTCCTCGAGGTACCAGGGGTTCTTGAACTTGTCGGGCACCTCGATCCCCGGCTTGAGGTTGGCCCACGGCTGTTCTGGCCGGATGAGCCGCCGGCCGAGCTGGCGACGCAACTGCGACCACTCCTTGGCCTGCGGCCACTTCGTGTACGGCGTCGATGCCGCGGGCGACACCTCAGCCGCGCTGGCGGGTATGGCGGCGGCGGCAGCGGCTCCTGCGGTGGCTCCGGCAGCGAGTCCGAGGAAGGTGCGTCGACGCAGGTGCGGGGTATCGGTCATGACCCGTGGATAGCAGGCCCGCTGGCCCGCGTCGACCCCCCGGACCAGATAGCCGGGCTAGCCCGACAGCGCCGTCGGCCCTCTGGCACAGTAGGCGCCCCGCGGGGACCAGGAGGTGACATGGGAGCGCTGCTCGCGCTGGTCTCGAGCGTGGCCTGGGGCAGCGCCGATGTCGCCGGTGGGCTCGGGGCTCGCCGCGTCGGCAGCCTCCGAATCATCGCCGTCAACTACCCCGCCGGCGCGCTGATCCTCACGATCTTCGCGCTGCTTGTCGTCCCGGGGACGATCGACCAGACCGTCATCCTGCTGTCGTTGGCCACCGCGATCGTCGGGACACTGGGCATGATCCTGCTCTACGCCGCGCTCGCACTCGGACCCATGGGCATCGTGTCACCGCTCACCGCCATCGGCGGAGCCGCCGTGCCGGTCATCGTCGGCATCCTGCGCGGCGAGCCACTCACACTGCTCTTCGCACTCGGCGCCGGCCTTGCCCTGGTGTCGGTGATCCTGGTCAGTCGCGAGTCCGGACCCCATGCGCGCATCACGCCGCGGGCCCTGCTGCTCTCCGCCGGGGCCGGCCTTGCCATCGGGCTGTTCCTCACCGCCCTCGGCATCGCGCCCGAGGGCTCGGGCGTGTGGGCCGCCACGCTCAGCCGCTGGTGGTCCACGATCGGCATGATCGCGGTCACGCTCTATCTCATCCGCCGCTCGGGACTCGGGCCTTGGACGCCGTACCCCTGGGCGTTCGCGATCGGCGCGGGCGGGCTCGACGCCACCGCCAACGGCCTCTTCCAGCTCGCCGCGCAGGATGGCGAGCTCGCCGTGGTCGCCGTGATCGGGTCCCTCTACCCGGCGACGACACTGCTCATCGCGCACTTCATGCTCAAGGAGCGCATGTCCGCCGTGCAGTGGAGCGGTGTCGTACTTGCACTCGGTGCCGTGGTCGCGCTGACGGTCTAGGTCCACGAATCACCCGTGCGCAGGGCTCGGGCGATATGTCCCGGGTGGTCAGCGCAGGCGATGCACGCGAAGACGCCCACAGGACCTGGAACCGCGATAGCGTGAAAGACATGCGCTCACGTACACCCGCGTTCATCGCCTCGCTCGGACTGCTCGCCGCCGGAATGACGGGGTTGGTGAGCGCACCCGCGGCATCGGCCTTCACTCCGACCTTGACGTATGTCCCCTGTCCTGCCGAAGCGGAGCCATCAGGAGTCGTCAGGTGCGCCGAGTTGACCGTCCCCCTGGATTGGCAGACGCCTGACGACGGGCGTACGACGACGATCGCCCTGCGGGTGATCCCCTCGAAGAGGAGCGGCGGCGGCTTCACCTTCAACCCCGGAGGGCCGGGGGGCGAGGGCATCGACATCGGCGCCGACGTCTACCTCGAGCTACCGCAGCGGATTCGCGAGCGCTTCGACTTCGTGATGTGGGATCCGCGCGGGGTCGGGCTCAGCGGCCCGGCCGTGACCGGGTGCGAGCCCATGCCCGGACCCGATCTGCCGCCGATCGGACCGGTGGACTGGCAGACCGCCTGGTCGGATCTGGCAACGCGGACCGGCGAGGCCATCGCCGATTGCTTCGCCAGGAATCCCGACTCCGCGCCCTATCTCGGCACATGGCAGGTCGTCCGAGACCTGGAGGCGATGCGCGAGGCCCTGGGCTACCCGCGGTGGAACTACTGGGGCATGAGCTACGGCACCCGCATCGGATACACCTACGCGAAGACATTCCCGGGCAGCATCCGTACGATGATCGTCGACGGCAGTCTGTGGCCCCAGGAGTCGGTCTATCGCCTGGCAAGCCAGCAGCCTGCCGCCTGGGTCACCGCCCTGCAGGTCTACTCCTCGGTCATGGGCCGAGCACAGGCTCGCAAGTTCGAGCAGGTCCTCGAGGTGCTCGACGACACGGTCCTGCAGACTCCTGATCAGACCATCACGCGGTGGGATGTCGGGTCGACTATCTACGGACAACTCGGTGCCCAGCGCCTCTACCCCCAGATTCGCGCGACCATCAATATCCTGTACGACGCCATCGTGGTGCAGCCCACCACCCGCTCGCGTGCGGCCGCGGTGACGCAGGTGCAGGCGCTCCAGGACTCCGCGCCCGACCCGGCCGAGCAGTACATCTTCTCGTTCATCAACTGCGCCGACCTGCACGACCGGCCGACGGCCCAGACCGCGGGGCGCATGGCAGAGAGCGCCGCGCAGGACTACGGCAACACGGTCGCCTTGGCAACGAGAAACATCACCAAGTGCCAGGGGCTGCCCGCGGACTACTCCCCGGGCGTCCCACGGGAGTGGACGACCATCTCGCTCAGCACCCCTCCCGTCGTGGTGCTGTCCCTCGGCGATACGAACACCCCGTGGCTCTGGGGGCGCACGATGGCCAACCAGTACGCGGGCTCTCGCACCATCAACTACAACAGTTCCCAGCACGTGACATACATGCAGACACCCTCGTCCTGCGTGAACGATCCCGTCACGCGCTACGTGCTCAATCGCACGCTGCCCAGCGACAACATCTTCTGCGGCTTCGTTCCATCGCCGCAGCCCGAGGAATAGCCTCGCGTTGTGCGGTTCTCCAACCCAATCGAGCGCAGCACCATTGCGTCCCGCAGTGCAGCGGGCTAGCCTCGGGCGATGGTGCGATTCTCGGGATACCGGCGTACCGCCGCGATCATCGTGGCCGCACTCGCCATGGTCACCGCGGGAGCCGTCATCGCCACCCCTGCACTATCCGCCCTGCGTGGCGACGTGGTCGTTACCGTCCGCAAGGACGTCAAGGATCTGACCCCGGCCGAGAAGGCGGAGTTCGTCTCCGCTGTCCTGGCATCGAAGCGCGTCTCCTCCCCGTGGAATCCGCGCATCAGCTACTACGACCAATTCGTGATGTGGCACCGCCAGGCCTTCCGCTGCTCGATCGCGTGGAAGCAGGAGCGCAACTGGGCCGGGGCCGCGCACAACTCCCCGACGTTCCTGCCCTGGCACCGGCAGTACCTCCACCTGTTCGAGCAGATGCTGCGCGAGGTCAGCGGCAATCCTCGACTGGCCCTGCCCTACTGGGACTGGACCGATCCGGAATCCACAGCGGCGGTCTTCGCTGACGACTTCATGGGCGGCAACGGCGACCCCGAGCAGTCGTACGCCGTCACGACCGGACCATTCCGCAAGGGCGAGTGGCGCATCACGATCCAAGATCCTGCCGCCACGACCGAGGGACTGACCCGGCCCAAGCCCTTCATCGTGCGGAATTTCGGAGCGTACCGGGACCGAGGCATCTCACTGCCGACCACATCGGAAGTCCGCGCGACGCTCGGCGTGCACGGCTACGACCACCGGCCGTTCAACGCCCAAGCCCCGATCGATGAGTCCTTCCGCAATGCGCTCGAGGGCTGGCGCGACGTGAAGCGAGCGGTGTGCCGCCAAGGCTGGGTGGGCCAGTCGTCGAACCCCGATGTCAACAGCGCCATGCACAATGCCGTTCACGTCTACGTCGGAGGAGTGTGGAGCGCCGGGGACAAGACCACCATGGGGACCATGGCCTACTCCACATCTCCCAACGACCCGGTCTTCTTCGTGCATCACGCGAACGTCGACCGGATCTGGGCCGCCTGGGAGATCAAGACCCGCGGGCACTACAAGGTGCCGAACGGGGCTCCCGAGCACTTCGACGGCAACGGCTCGATGTGGCCGTGGTACGACCGGACGATCAACTCCTGGTTCGGCACGGAGCGCAACGGCTTCCGATACGCCTCGCTCGCCGGGCTCTAGTCATCACGGCTGTCCTCCGCCCGAGCGGGTCGCCTAGCCGCTGGTAGCCGCCAGCGCCTTCGCGCTCGCGTCGATAGCCGCATCGATCTCGGCGGGGCCGATGCCCAGGTGCGTCACCGCGCGGATCTGACCATGGGGGTAGGCGACCATGCCCACGCCCAGGTCGCGCAGTGCTTCGAGATAAGCCGTGCGTCTCGCAGCGCCGCCCTCGACCGCGAACAGGACGAAGTTCGTCGTCACGCGCACCGGATCGAGCCGCTCACCGGTGGGCTGGGCGATGTGACCGGGGCTCACGATGCCGTCCTGGGCGGCCAGTCCCGACGCCAGGCGCTGCGCCATCGCGTGGTCCTCGGCGAGCCTGTCGACGGTGCCATCGACCCCATCGGAGAGCGCCACGAGGCCCGCCGCCGCAAGGACTCCCACCTGTCGAAGTCCCCCGCCGAGGAGCTTGCGTGCTCGCCGTGCTCGCCAGATGAAGGCAGCATCGCCCGCGACGACGCTGCCCACTGGAGCCCCGAGGCCCTTGCTCAGGCAGAAGGTGACCGAGTCGGCATCGCGGACGAGATCGGCTACCGGCACCCCGAGCGCGACAGCAGCGTTGAACAGGCGCGCACCATCGACGTGGATGGGCAAGCCGGCGGGCAGTGCCGCGCGCAAGGCGGCCATGTACGCCGGGGAAACGGGTCGGCTCATCGTGTGCGCGTGACAGTTCTCCACTACGACCAGGCTCGTGACGGGGCAGTGCGGATCGCTCGCGTCCTGGATCGACGCCAGCACGGCATCGATGGGCATCTCGCCGTCGGCGCTCTCCGTGATCGGCCGCAGGCCGGCGCCCACCACGACGGCGTAATTGGCGGCCTCGTCATTGAAGATGTGGGACTCCGCCGGTGCGATGATCTCGCCGCCGCGGGGAACACGGGCCATGAGGCTGACGAGGTTGCCCATGGTGCCCGATGGCACGAAGAGCGCCGCCTCCTTGTCGAGCATTGCTGCTGCTCGGCGCTCCAATTCCAGGACCGTGGGGTCATCGCCGAAGACATCGTCGCCGACAGCAGCTCGAGCCATCGCCGAGCGCATCGCGTCGGTCGGCCGTGTGACCGTATCCGAGCGCAGGTCGATGACGGGAGCGACCGGATCCTGCGGAGAGGAGGACATGCCCGGCACCCTAGTCGCACATCAGGCCGTCGTCGGGCAGCGTGCCGTCGATGAGAAACGCATCGACGGTCTGGTCGATGCATGACGAACCCTCTCGATATCCGGTGTGGCCGTCGCCCTCGCGGACGACCAGCACCGCCTCGGCGAACTGCGCGGCGAAGGGCTCTGCCCACGCGAACGGTGTCGCAGGATCGTGTGTCGTGGCGACGACGAGCACAGCAGGCGCATCGGGGGCGGCAGTCGGGCCCGGTCGAGCAGTCGTACCCGCACACGGGAGGTTGCCCCAGGCCAGGTACTCCCCGAGGAAGGGTGCGGCCGAGGAGAGGCGATCGACCGACTCAGCGATGTCGGAAGGCAGCGCGCGGTCGCGGCACGACACCGCGTAGAACGCATCGAGGGCGTTGTCGCGGTAGGAGCCATCGGTGCTACGGCCGATGCGCTCATCGAGCATGCGCTGCAGTGGCGTTCCATCGCCCGAGATGAGGGAGGCCAGAGCATCGCGGAGCATCGGGCGATCGCTCGCGCGATACAGCGACATGAGGATCGCGTACGTTGCCGCCGCCTCCGTCAGGGGCCGATCAGGGTCGTCGGTCGGTGCGGGCGCGGCGTCCAGGGAGTCGAGGACGGCGCGGAGTCGCTCGAGGCCTGCGTCCACGCCCATGGCCTCGCCCAGCGGGCAGTCGCCCTGACGCTGGCAGTCGTCGACGAACCTGCGCAGGGCGTTCTCGAAGCCCAGGGCCTGGCCGAGGGTGAGCTCCTCGGCGTCGAGTGCGGACGGGAGCGGGCCGTCGAGGACGAATCGACCGACGCCCTCGGGAAAGAGCGCGGCATAGGTCGCGCCCAGGTGCGTGCCGTACGAGACTCCGAGGTAATCCAGCGTCGACTGGCCCAGCGCCGCTCGCAGGATGTCCAGATCGCGGGCCGCGTCCGACGTCGTGAGGTTGTCGACAAGCCCAGCGACCGGGGCTGTGCATGCCAGGACCGAGCTAGCGCGCTCGAGCTCGGTGATCTCAGCAGGCGTATCGGGCGTGCCGTCGATGGCGATGAGCCGGTCGAGCTCCGCATCGCTCGCGCAATCGACGGCTCCGGACCGGCCTACTCCACGCGGATCGAAGCCCACCATGTCGTAGGCGTCTCGCACGTCGTCACTGACGATGGCACCCGCAGCCCGCGCGTAGTCGACACCGCTCGACCCCGGGCCGCCGGGATTGACCACCAGCGCACCGCGGGCGTCCCCCGAGGCAGGTACGCGCAGCAGGGCGAGATCGAGCGTGGCCGCACCGGGGTCGGCGTAGTCGACCGGCACCTGGAGGGTCGCGCACTCCATGCCGTCGCACGCAGACCACACCAGTCGCTGGTCGTAGAAGCGGGCGAGGTCTGCGGTCGGCGCAGACTGCGGCGTGCTGGGGGGCGGACTGGGTGCGGATGAGGCCGGGCTGCACGCCGCGAGGAGGAGCGGGGCCAGGACGACCCCGACCGTCCAACCCGGGATCGCGCGCACCCAAGGAGGCTACGTGCGCTGCCCGCGAGGTTGCCACGTGGGACCGGCCACCGCCTGCGCTCCACTGGCGTTCCGGCGTAACGTGGAGGCATGCCCAGCGAGCGCGACCAGTTCGTCCGCGTCGTCCAGACCGGCATCTCCCGGGGGATGGACGTGGTCGATGCATGGCGTCAGGCGCGCGCGCAGCGGCCGAGTGCCCAGGCGCGCGCCCTGCAGGTGGAACAAGATCGCCGACTCGCTGAGCAGCGGAAGGCCCTGCGGAGGTACCAGCGCAGGCAGCGCCGACTGTCCAATGAGGTCACGGGCGGAATCGCCGTAACCGGAGTGGCCGGCACCCTCGGCGTTCTCGACATCGTGATCGAGAGCACGACCGCTGCGGCCGGCGTCTTCGGCCCCGCGTGGATCTGGGTCGCACTGGCAGCGGGTGGCGGTGTCATGGCAGCGGTCGCCCGACGTCAGCGCCGCATGATGCCCCCTCCGCCCCGCGTCGACGTCTCCCCGCTGCCAGCCGTTTCCGTCCCCGCCGATGCGATCGGAGCCGAGCAGGCGGAGCGACTGACCGCGCTGCGACTCCAGCTCGTCCAGATCATTCCCGCTATCGACAGGCTCCATCCGGGAGCGGCCGCCGACCTGAGGGCCGCGGACCTCGAAGCGGCTCCCCAACTCCACGCTCTGGTCGATCGGCTGGTCATCCTGCACAGCATTCGGCGCGACATGACGGGAACCGAGGCGGAGGGCGCGGCAACCAGCGCGGCCATCGAGGTGCGCGATCGGCTGGCGACCGGGTGCACGACGTACGAGCGCATCATCGCCGCTTCGGCCACGATGCTCGCCGCCCCCGATGTGGCCCGGGGCACCGACGAGGTGCTCACGCCTGCGCTCGAGGGGCTCGCTGCGTACGCCCATGGCCTCCAGCGCGCCGCGGGCGCCTAGCCTCCAAGGGTCCTAGCGCAACCGGACGAGTGGATCCTTGATCTCGACGAACATTCCCTCGAGCACAAGCGGCAACGCGCCATTCGCCTGGACGGCAAGACGGCCCCGCTCGATCGCATCGAGGCGACGTGCTGTCTCCGTCGCCGTCGACGCGCTTGCCTCCTGACTGATCTGCGTGCGCATCTCGTCATTGACCAGGGGCACGCCGGCCTCCATCTGCAGCACCAGCACATCGCGGTAGTACGTGATGAGATCGACCAGCGCTCGATCGAGCTGATCGCGCACCGCTCGCTTGCGCCGACTGGCCTGCATCTTGCGCAGGTCCTTCACGGCCCGATCCGAGAGCTTGTCGAAACGCGCCTTAGTGACTCCCTCGGCGCCGGCCCCGTAGGCGCGCAGCAGGGCCTCCTCCTCGGCGACATCGAGTGCGTCGGTGATGCTGGCCGCGTCCTCCGTGGCCATCGCCAGGAGCGCCTCCGCCGCGGCGAAGCACGATGACAGATCGCGCAGGCCGTCGGGGATGCGCAGCACGTCCTGGCGGCGGCGGCGCGCGCCCTCGTCCGTCGCGAGGGCGCGAGCTCGGCCGATATGACCCTGGGAAGCGCGCGCGGCGAACGCCGCCATCGCGGGATCGACGCCGTAGCGGTCCTGGAGCGCGGCGGCGACCTCCGCCGTCGACGGCGTGCGCAGGTGCACCGAGCGAGTCCGCGATCGGATCGTGGGCAGCACGTCCTCGGGGCTCGGAGCGCACAGCAGCCAGACCAGGTGGGGCGGCGGCTCCTCGAGGACCTTGAGCAGCACATTGACCGCCTGCTCGGTCAGGCGATCGGCATCCTCGATGACGACGATGTGCCACGGCGCGTCGGCTGGGACGACGGACGCCTTGGCCACGAGCTCGCGGGCATCGTCGACTCCGTAGCTCAACGTCTCGGATCGCACGAGGTCCACGTCGGGGTGCGAACCTGCGCGCGCGGACTGGCAGACCGAGCACGAGCCGCACCCGCGATCGGGGCACTGCAGCGCTGCGGCGAAGGCCACAGCGGCTGTCGACCGGCCGGAGCCCGGAGGTCCGGTGATCAGCCAGGCGTGGGTCATCGCGTCGGGGTCACTCGCGGAATGCGCCAACTCCTCGACGACCGCGTCCTGGCCGATGAGCGCCTCCCACACCGACATCACGGATCCCCCACCAGACCGCTCACGACCGTCGCGATCTCCACAGCCAGGTCCTCCGCGGGCCGGGAGCCGTCGAGCACGAGATATCGGTCGGGCGCCCGCTCGGCGATATCGAGGAAGGCCTGGCGCACCCGCTCGTGCCACTCCACGGGCTCGGATTCCAGCCGGTCGGGCCCGACGACACGCGCGAGGCCGAGCGCGGGGTCGACATCGAGGACGACGGTCAGGTCGGGCAGCAGGCCTCCCGTCGCCCACAGGCTCAGGTCGGCGACCCGCTCGGCTCCGAGATCGCGCGCGACGCCCTGGTAGGCGACCGATGAGTCCAGGTAGCGATCGCTGATCACGATCTCGCCCGCAGCGAGCGCCGGCCTGATCACCCGGGCCGCGTGGTCGCCGCGTGCTGCCGCGAACAGGAGTGCCTCCGCACGATCGTCGAGGCCGGTGTTCGCCGGATCGAGCAAGACCGCGCGGATCGCCTCGGCCGCAGGGGTGCCGCCGGGCTCGCGCGTACGCCGTACCCGGTGCCCGCGGGCAACGAGGTAGTCGGCGAGTGCAGCGGACTGGGTCGACTTGCCCGCGCCCTCACCGCCCTCGAAGACGATGAACCTGGCCTCGCTCACGCCAGGGAGCCTACGGGTGCGCCCCCACTGCTGGCGTTCCCTGCCCCGAATGCCTCACCCGGTGGCGGTCCGTTTGCGCACGTTACGGGGACATTCCGGCCCCAAACCTCCCCGCTACGTGCGCACAACGCCGATGGCGGTCCGTTTGCGCACGTTACGGGGACATTCCGGCCCCACACGTCCCCGGAACGTGCGCACATCGCGGTCCGCTCACGATGCGCCTATCGGCATGGGGCGGCGCATGGGGCCACAACCGCGGGCCCCGATCAGATCCCGGCGGCGCTTTCGGGGCAGACAACGCAGGCCGCGCCATCCATCGAACCTCGGATGGATGCGTCCTGCCAGGGCCTGACCCACCCGAGGTTCGCAGGACCGCCCCGGCGGAGCCGCCCCTGCCGGCGGCTCATTCCCCCACGCGCCCGAGCGCTGCGCGGAGGCGCTCGGCGTCCACGCGCCAGTATCCGTGGAGCGTCCCGTCCACGAGGACCACGGGGATCTGCTCCGCGTAGCGGTCGGCGAGCACGGGATCGTCGAGGATCGAGACCTCGGTCCAGCCGACCCCCGCGGCCTCGCACACCGACCGCACGACCGCACGAGCCTCGTCGCACAGGTGGCAGCCGGGCTTGCCCACGAGCGTCACCCGATCGCGGCCGAGCGCGCTGCTCTCGCTCGTCCCCATGCCCTGGCCCATCCCCCTAGTCTGACGGGATGGTTCGTCGCTCGCCCGTGCTCCCCGCCTATCGCCACGCCGGAGAGGCCGCGGCTGCGGCGGCCGAGGTCCTGCCCGAGCCCGGGGCGTCGTTCGATCCGACGGCCGCGGCATTCTTCGACGTCGACAACACCGTGATGCGCGGCGCCAGCATCTTCCACTTCGCGGTGGGCCTCGCGCGCCGACGATTCTTCGATGCCCGGCAGGTGGTCGACTTCGGGCGTCGCCAGTTGCGCTTCGTGCTGAGCGGCTCGGAGGACCTCGAGGACATGGCATCGGCCACCGCGTCCGCCCTGTCCTTCGTCGAGGGCCGGCGAGTCGATGAGCTCGTCGACCTCGGCGAGCAGATCTTCGACGAGGAGATGGCCGACAAGCTCATCCCCGGCACCCTCGCGCTCGCACAGGAGCACCTCGACGAGGGACAGCGCGTCTGGCTCGTGACCGCGACGCCGGTCGAGCTCGCGACGATCATCGCCAAGCACCTCGGGCTCACCGGCGCGCTGGGGACCGTCGCGGAGGTCCAGGGCGGGGTCTACACCGGACGCCTCGTCGGCGCGCCGCTGCACGGGCTCGCCAAGGCCGAGGCGGTGCGGGCCATCGCCGAGCGCGAGGGCCTGGACCTCGCACGCTGCTCGGCGTACTCGGACTCGGCCAATGACATCCCGATGCTGTCGCTGGTCGGCCACCCGGTCGCCGTCAACCCCGACTCGCTACTGCGTGCGCACGCCCGTGAGAACGACTGGCCCATCAAGGACTTCCGTCGACGCGCCAAGGCCCGCCAGGCTGCCGTGCCGGCGCTGGCCGCCACGGCGGGCGTCGGCCTCGGTGTCGCGGCGGGCTACGCCGTCGGCCGGCTCGCCCGGCGCTGAGGCGCCCCACTCGGCGGGAGTCGCACCCCTAGTACGTCGACTCCCGCTGCACCAGCAGCCGGTACAGCGACTGCTGGATGCGCTCGCGGACGGCATCGGTCAGCTCGAGCACCGCCATGGGGTCATCGGCCTGGTCGGCGAGGTCCTCGGTGTGGACGGGTTCGCCGAACTCGATGATCCAGCGACTGGGCAGCGGGATCAGTCCCAGCGGCCCGAGCCAGGGGAAGGTGGGGGTCACCGGGAAGTACGGCACGCCGAGCAGGCGGGCGAGCGGGGCGATGTTGCCCAGCATCGGGTAGGTCTCCTCCGCGCCGACGATGGCCGTCGGGATGATCGGCACCCCTGCACGCAGGGCGGCCGAGACGAAGCCGCCGCGCCCGAAGCGCTGGAGCTTGTAGCGCTCGCTGTAGCGCTTGCCGACACCCTTGAAGCCCTCCGGCCATACGCCCACGAGCTCGCCGCCCTCGAGGAGCCTTTGGGCGTCGGGCATGCAGGCCAGCGTGTGCCCCGCCTTGCGCGCGAGCTCGGACAGGAACGGAGTCTGGAAGACCAGGTCCGCGCCGAGCATGCGCAGGTGGCGATGCGCCGGATGACGATCGCGCAGGGCGACCTGCGTCATGACCGAGTCCAGGGCGATGGTGCCGGAGTGGTTGGCGACGACCAGTGCCCCGCCCTGCGATGGCACGTGCTCCAGGCCGCGGACCTCGACTCGGAACCACCTGTCGAACAGCGGTCGCGCCATCGGGATCAGCACATGATCGGTGAGGTCCTCGTCGAAGCCGAAGTCGTCGACGATGTAGTCGCCCGTGATGCGGCGCCTGATGAAGTCGACGATGCCGTCCCCGGCGGAGTCGGCACCGGATGTCCCCGGACGGCGATCGGGGTCGAGGGGGATCACGCGCGCGTCAGGCATGGATGGCTCCGCGAGGGGCGATGGCCTGCAGCGCCGACGCCGCACCGTCGAGGACCGAGGCCGCCAGGCCCGCGCCCAGCTCGTGCCCGGCCAGGAACTCATCGAATGCGGCAGCGGTCGACCGTCGGGCGACGAAGCCGAGTTCGATCCGAGCCCGGGCCGTGTCGATGCCCCGGCCGTAGGTGAGGAAGCGGACCTGCTCGGTGGAGAAGTCGACGAGCCGCGTCGGCGCCAGGGCCCGCCCGACGACGCCGAGCAGGCCGCCCACCACCCCCACCGTGGGGCGACCCGTGCGCCTGACGGCCTGGGAGAGCGCGAGGACGCCGTCACCCGCGATGTTGTAGACCCCGCCGGCCCCTGAGGTCACCGCGCGGTGCAGGGCCGAGATCGCGTCGTCCTCGTGCACGAATTGCAGCCGGGCGTCGAAGCCGAGCACCGTGGGGATGACCGGCAGGGTGAAGTACGCCGTCATCGCGGTCTCGACGCGAGGGCCGATGACGTTGGCCAGGCGGAGAGTGGTGACGTCCACGTCGGGTCGGCGTCGGGCGAAGCCCCGCACGTATCCCTCGACCTCCACCGAGTCCTTCGCCCAGCCGGACGTCGGCGGGTGCTTGGGCGACATGTCCTCGGTGAAGAGCGCCGGGTCCCGGGGACCGGCACCGTAGACCGACGACGTGGACTTCACGATGAGGCGGCGCAAGGTCGTGGACTTCTGGCAGGCAGCGAGTAGTTGCATCGTGCCGATCACGTTGATGTCCTTCATCGCGGTCCGGCCGCCGGCCTGCTTCGGCGTGGCGATGACGCCCATGTGGACCACGGTGTCGACGTCCTCGTCGGACAGGACCCTGCCGATGACGGGATTGCGGATGTCCGCGCGGATGAACTGGGCGCCCAGGAGGGGCCGGCGGGGTGGGACGACGTCGACGCCGATGACGCGTTCGACCGAGGAGTCCCGGGTGAGGGAGCGGGCCATGAGGCCGCCGAGGTGGCGGGCGGCGCCCGTGACGAGGACGACGCGACCCACGGCTGCCTACTTCTTGTTGCGACGCTGGACGCGCGTGCGCTTGAGCAGCTTGCGGTGCTTCTTCTTGGCCATGCGCTTGCGGCGCTTCTTGACCACGGAGCCCATCGATTACCTCATTCAGTCCGCGAAGATCCCGGCGCGTTCCCGGGCGAGGAGACCCTATCCGATCCGATCGTGCCGACAGGACGCGGCATCAGGTCGGCGAATCAGCCGGCCTCGATGTACGACGTGCGCAGGTAATCGTGCACAGCCTGCTCGGGGACACGGAACGAGCGGCCCACACGCACGGCGGGGAGTTCGCCAGCGTGGACGAGTCGGTACACGGTCATCTTGGACACGCGCATGAGCGACGCGACTTCGGCGACGGTGAGGAATCGAACCTCCGCCAGGGGGCGCTCAGGTCCACCGCTCATGTCTGCTCCTTGCCTCTGGTCGGGCGAGCTCCGGTGGGACCTCGCCAGGTCTGGCTGCCTGCCATCCCGTGACGCCGCGACGCTACTGCACAGCCGTGGCGCTCGTCACGCGAAATTCGGATTTCGAGCCTAGTGGAGACACCGGCGTCCCCGCGAGGGGGAGCCCCTCCGGCTAGAACCACGGGTCCGGATCGGGCATGAGCCCCAGGTGCGGGAAGACCGCCGTGCGCGTCGCGAGGACGGCAGTGTCCACCGGGTCCGTCGAATCGAATCCCTGGTCGAAGGGCTTCGGCCAGGGATTGCCGCCATCGGTCATGCGCACCGGCGCGACCCGGCCCATCGTGCGCGAGACGTAATCGCGGAACGCCTCAGGTGTCGATGACTGCGGATCGATGGGGGCACCGGCCGCCTCGGCGATGAGGTGCGTCCACGCGCGTGGAACGACGTCGACCCACTCGTACCCGCCTCCGCCCACGGCGATCCAACGCCCCTCGCACAATCGATGCGCCCAACGATGGATCGCCGCGTAGGACATGCGCTGTCCGTCGATGGTGAGTGCGAGATGGGCCAGGGGATCGTCGATGTGCGAGTCGCAACCGTGCTGGCTCACGATGACCTGCGGCGCGAAGGCCTCGAGGACATCCGGCACGACCGCGTGGAAGGCACGCAGCCAGCCCTGATCCCCGGTGCCCGCGGGGAGGGCGATGTTGACGGCCCTGCCGAGCGCTCCAGGACCCCCGATCTCCTCGGGAAAGCCCGTGCCGGGGAAGAGCGTCAACGGGCTCTCGTGGATGGAGATCGTCATCACCCGCGGGTCGTCGTAGAACATGGCCTGAACACCGTCGCCATGGTGTACGTCGACATCGATGTAGGCGATGCGGTCCCAGCCGTGATCGAGCAGCCACGCGATGGCTACGGCGATGTCGTTGTAGATGCAGAATCCCGCTGCCCGATCCGGCATCGCGTGATGGAGTCCGCCCGCGATGTTGACCGCGTGATCCCACTCCCCGGAGTGCACCGCCTGCGCCGCGGACAAGGTCGCGCCGGCGACGAGTGCTGATGCCTCGTGCATGCCAGCGAAGGCCGGGTCGTCGGGTGTACCGATGCCACGATGCACATCGACGACGCCAGGGTCCGCGGAAGCCCTGCGCACGGCGTCGATGTAGTCGGGGGCGTGCACCGACCCGATCTGCTCGAGGGACGCCGGGACGGGCGAGAGCATCTCGACCGAGTCGAGCAGGCCGAAGTCCGATGCGAGGCGCATGGCCAGCTGGACGCGAACGGGAGCCAGCGGGTGCCCGGGGCCGAAGTCGTAGGCACGCAGCGCGTCGTCCCACACGACGCCGACCCTGCGGCTCACGCGCCGAGCTCCCGGCCTCGATCCCGCGCGGCGCGCATGGCCCGGGCCACGAGCCCCATGAGATCCCCCTCGTCGAAGACCGACAGGGCGGCTGCCGTCGTGCCGCCCGGGGACGTCACCTGCTCGCGGAGCGCGGCCGCTTCAGCTCCCGGCTGGGCGGCCATGGTTGCCGCGCCCAGCACCGTCTGGATCACCAGCTGCCGCGCGATCTCCGGCGGCACCCCGAGCTCGACGGACCCGGCCGTCATCGCCTCGATGAGGCGGAAGACGTAGGCCGGCCCCGAGCCGGAGGTCGCGGTCACCGCATCCTGCAGGTCCTCCGGGACGCGTACGACGGGCCCGACAGCAGCGAGCAGGCTCTCGACGTAGTCGGCCTGTGCCGCGGAGCACGACGTCCCCGGAGAGATCGCCGTCACGCCCAGATCCACGAGTGCAGGGGTGTTGGGCATCGCCCGGACGACGGCGGCGCGCGGCATCGCCGCCTCGAGGGCTGCCAGCCGGACCCCGGCCGCGAGCGAGATCACGACCGAGCCATCGGCAAGGTGCGCGCCGAGCTCCTCGGTCACCCCCGGGATGTCCTGGGGCTTGACCAGGAGCAGGACGGTGGCACACTCGCGCGCCACCTGCCCGAGGGAGACAGCGCGTACGCCGTGCAGGGCACTGACCTCGGCAGCACGATCGGAGCGCTTCTCCGAGATGACCAGGCGGTGCGGCTCCGTGCCTGCTCGAAGCAGGCCGGCGACGAAGACCTCGCCCATCGCGCCCGCACCCACCACGCCGATCATCGCGATCCTCCCGATGCCTCAGGCAGTGGAGTCCGCGGGTCGAGCAGGGCCTGGATCGTCGGGGCCACGAGTCGCACGACATGCTCCTCGCTCGCGGACGCGAGCGGCTCGATGCGCACGACGTAGCGTCCTGCGGCGATGCCGATGAGATAGCTCGAGATGAGAGCGACACGCATGCGTGCATCCGGTACGCCGACGCCCGCGACCACGCGATCGATCACCGCGGTGTCGAGGTAGTCCTGCAGCGACCTGGTCAGCGCCGCTGCCGACGCGCCTCCGCGCACCATCGAGACGAGGTCTGCGCGCACCCGCGGGTCGTCGAGTGTGTCCAGGGTGAAGCGGACGAGGCGCTCGCCCAGGCCCTCGACCCCGGGCGCCAGGAGGGCCGGGACCGCCCCCGAAGGATCGGACGGCAGGCGCAGGGCGGCGGCGAACACGGCGTCCTTGGAGTCGTAGTACTTGCGCAGCACAGCCGGTGCGACCCCCGCCGCCGCGGCAAGGCCCTTAAAGGTCGTGCGCGCGTAGCTACCCGCGGCGAACGCGCTGCGCGCCGCAGCGACCGCCGCTTCGCGCACCTGGTCGCTGCTGCCACGTCCCGGCTCCGCCGGCGCATCATCCGCCATCGCGCCCACTCTAGGCCGCGGGGCCATCGAGATGTCGGCGGGCGAAGTCCAGGGCCTCGACCAGGTCGGCCTCGCGCGCCACGCGATCAGCAGCCCGGCGGGTCGACACCTCGACGACGACGCTCCCATCGAATCCAGCGCTCGAGAGCCCCGACAGGACCTCGGCGCAGGGCTGGGAGCCGCGCCCGGGGATGAGGTGCTCGTCGCGTGCCGATCCGGTCCCGTCGGCGAGGTGCACATGGGCCAGGCGATCGCCGAGCGCGGAGACAAGCGCACGGGCATCGGTGCCGGAGACCGAGGTGTGCGACAGGTCGACGGTCGTATGCGGATAGTCCTGGTCGACGATGTCCCAGTCCGGGCTGTATGCCTTGATCTCGCGCGAGCCCGCACGCCACGGATACATGTTCTCCACCGCGAAGCGAATGGGTGTGTCGTCCGCCATCCGCGCGAGACCCTCGACGAACCCTCGCGCGTAGTCGCGCTGCCACCGAAACGGCGGGTGGACCACGACGGTGTCGGCACCGAGCTGCTCGGCGGCCTCGCGGGCGCGGACGAGCTTGGCCCAGGGGTCGGTGCCCCACACGCGCTGCGTCACGAGCAGGCACGGTGCGTGGATCGCCACGATGGGGATGGCGTAGTGATCGCGGAGCCGCTGCAGCGCCACCGGGTCCTGACTGACCGCATCCGTGCCCACCATGACCTCGACGCCGTCGTAGCCGAGCCGGGATGCGACGTCGAAGGCCTGCGCTGTCCCGTCAGGGAACACCGAGGAGGTCGACAGGGCCACGCGCACGGGACCAGTGTCGCAAAGCGCGACCGCACTATGCGCGGCGCAGGCCGTCCGTGATGCGGGCGGCGATGGCCACCAGCACCGCACCGCCGAGCCCGAAGGCGATCGCTATCGCCGTATCGCGCTCGGGTTGCAGGTAGATGGCGAAGAAGTTGCTCAGCCAGGGGACGAGCAGCACGACCACGAACGACAGCAGCATCGCCGAGCAGACGGCGAGGCGCAGCAGGTTGAGCGGCCGCGCCGAGTGCACGAGGACGGCGAAGGCGACGACGAAGAGGGCGACGGTCGCCGCCGACCGCGCGTCGGCGAGGGGCTCGCCGATGGACAGCACGACGAGGTAGGTGCCCAGGCCGGCGGCGGCGCAGATCACCCCGGCCGGCACGGCGAAGAGCAGCACGCGGCGCAGGAAGCCCGGTCGGAATCGCTCGGTGTTCGGCATGAGCGCGAGGAAGAAGCCCGGAATGCCGATCGTGAGCGAGCTGATGAGCGTGAAGTGGCGCGGCAGGTAGGGGAACTCCAGCGGCTGGCCGTTCGAGGACAGGGTCAGCAGCACGGAGAGACCGATGAACGCCGAGATGATGGTCGCGTAGAAGGTCTTGGTGAGGAACACATCGGCGACGCGCTCGATGTTGCCGAGCACGCGCCGGCCCTCGGCAACGACGTGCGGCATCACGGCGAACTTGTTGTCCAGCAGGACCAGCTGGGCGACCGCGCGCGTCGCGGCGGCTCCCGACCCCATGGCGATGCCCAGATCCGCCTGCTTGAGGGCGAGGACGTCGTTGACGCCGTCGCCGGTCATCGCCACGGTCTTGCCGCGCAGGTGGAGGGCGCCGACCATGGCCTGCTTCTGGGCCGGGGTCACGCGCCCGAAGACCGAGTGATCGTCGATCGGCGCCTGCAGCGCTGCGGGATCCTCGGTGAGTTCGCGGGCATCGAGCGGATCGTCGGCCCGGGGGACTCCCGCCTGCGCGGCGATCGCACCCACCGTC
>JALQSY010000059.1 GCA_023264215.1 Candidatus Nanopelagicales bacterium | reverse complement strand
TCGCGCTCCCGGTGGCCACCCGCGCGGCCGACCATGCGCAGGCGAGGGCATCGAGGCCGTCGTCGCCGTACGCCGGATCTGCCAGGCCCGGCAGCCATCGGCGCAGCAGTTCCAGCCGCACCGCGCGTCCCTCCGGCGTCTTCTTGCGCTCGTCCACCGGATGGCCCTGCATGAGCGCGAACGCGATCTCCGGATGGCATTCGACGAGGCGACCGTCGTCGGCGAGCGCGTCGATCTCGGCGATGGCCGGCAGGAGATTCCATGTCTGGCGCGAGATCGCCTTGCCCCCCGCACTGCGCGAGGCTTCGCAGGCAGCGGCGTAGTCGCCCGCGTGGCCCAGTGCCGCGCGCGGCGGAGCCGGGAACACGCGCGAGGCGTGCGGCCGGAGCAGTCGGCGAGCCGCCGTATCGCACTCGCGGGTGCCGGCGTCGGACAGGCCGATGGGCATGTCGATCGCGATGACCGCCAGGTCGTCGGCGAGGGCCGGCGCGAGCGGGGCGACGTAGTCCAGCGACTCCAGGCGAGGTGGCGCGGAGAGGTCGACGACAGCGAGCACCCAGCCGCCCCGACGACCATCGACCCCGGCCACGCGCATGCTGCGATGGTGTCAGACCGGTGGCAGACTCACGGCCCATGCCCGAAGGTCACGTCGTCCACCGCCAGGCGCGACGCATTGGCCGCACGTTCAAGGGCGCACCGCTCACTGTCAGCAGCCCGCAGGGTCGATTCGCCGACGGCGCTGCACTGCTGGACGGGTCGACGATCCGCAGGGCCGACGCTCTCGGCAAGCACCTGCTGGTCGACTTCGACGACGAGCGCACGCTGCACGTGCACCTGGGCCTGTACGGCAAGTGGACCTTCGGCAAGGGCGGCGCGCCCGAGCCGGTCGGGCAGGTGCGACTGCGACTGGAGGGCGACCAGGCGTACGCCGACCTGCGCGGGCCGACGGCGTGCGAGGTCCTGTCGCCCGAGCAGGTCGCGACTCTCACCGCCCGCATCGGCCCCGACCCGATCCGCAAGGACGCCGATCCCGAGCGTGCCTGGCGTCGCGTCTCGCGCAGCAGCGCCCCGATCGGCTCACTGCTCATGGACCAGTCCGCCTTCGCCGGCGTGGGCAACATCTATCGGGCAGAGGCGCTGTACCGCGCCGGCATCGACCCGTACCGACCCGGGCGCGAGGTCAGTCGCGAGGAGTTCCTCGACATGTGGTCGGACCTGGTGGAGCTCATGCGCGACGGCGTACGCCGAGGACGCATCGACACGGTCCGCGACGAGCACAGCCCCCGGGCGATGGGCCGGCCCAGGCGCCGGGACCGTCATGGCGGTGAGGTCTACGTCTATCGCCGCGAGGGCCGCGACTGCCTGGTGTGCGGCGACGAGGTCGCCTGGGCCGACATGGCCGGTCGCAACCTCTACTGGTGCCCGACCTGCCAGGCCCACTGACGCCCGCGTCAGGCGGACGCCGGGATCTGCGGCTTGCGGATTCCGGGGTGCCCGGGTGGGAGTGTCTTGCGGATCACCCACCACGATGCCGCGATGGTGATCGCGACGAGGCCGTAGAACAGGAAGGGCGTGGCACCGAGCCAGGCGAGCTGACCGGCCTGGATGAGCGGGATCTGGATTGCCGCGCGCACCAGGCTGAGGATCGCCCACAGCCACGTCACGCGCGAGTAGGCCTTGAGCAGGTCCGGATCCTGGCGCCAGCGCATCCCGGTGCCCATGATCGGTCCGATGATGACCCCCATGAGCGGCCTGCGGATCAGGATCGACCCGGCGAAGGCGAGCGCGCTGAGGATGTTGGCCAGCACGCGGATCTGGAAGAAGCCGAGGGGATCGTCCTGGTACGCCGCGAAGAGGGCCGCGACGGCGACTCCGAGCAGTCCCGTGAGGACGCGAATCGGCTTCTCGCGACGCGCGATCTTGATCCCGGCGAGCACGATGGCCACGCCGAGCGCCACCGCGACGGCGACGGCCAGGCTGTTGCCCGAGGCGAAGTAGGCCAGGACGAACAGCACCGTGGGAGCCATCGACTCGACCGCTCCCCAGGGTCCGCCGAGCAGGATGCGCAGGGGGTGCCGGTCGTCTATCGATGGCGAGCCGGCGGAGTCGTCCCCATCGGGCTCGTGCGCGGAAGCGCGGTCGGCGGCCTGGCTCACCACTCCAGACTATCGACGCGACTTAGGCTGGCCTAAGCCGTACCGTGGACCCATGGCCTCACGACCCACGTTCCTCCTCGCCGCTTCCGCGCTTCTCCTGCCGCTGCTCACCCACGTGACGCCCGTCGGGGCGATCGAGCCGATCGCGCCGTCCGACTCGAGCGGCGAGGTCGTCGACGTGACGCCGACCACGGCCACGCTGAGCGCCAAGAAGAGGCACACCCGGTTCTTCTCGGCCAACTTCGAGGCCGAAGCCGGTGAGACGCGGTTCGTGGGGACTGAATTGGTCGTCCTCGACGCGAAGGGCACGTCGCCCAATGAGCTGTTCGTCGGTGTGACGCTGTCGTGCAAGAGCCCCTCCGGTCGGGTCACGTCCGCTGAGACGGGGCGCAATGTGTGGCCGGCCGCCCCCTCGTTCACGATCCCCGTGGCGTTCTCCTTCGTGACCGACGCTGCAGGCACTCACAACTGCCAGGCCACGGTGATGATGTGCCAGCCGGGCAATTGCTCGTCGCCGACCGGCACGGGCACGGTCCGCATCGTCACGCAGAAGATGAATCCCCGGGCCTACTCGCTGCTCTACATCAGCACGGCGCTGCCGGCCTGGTCGCAGAGCCAGCGCGCGCCCTCATCGGGCAGGGATCAGGTGGTGAAGCCCGGTCGCTCGTACACGATCCGGCAGTCATTCGACATGAGCGACTCAAGCGGGCCCGTGCGATTCGGCAGCATCATGTCGATCACCAACTGCATCGAGAAGTCATTCCCCACCTCCTGCAAGCGCGCCGGCTCGACCAAGATCAATGGTTCATCCCGCGTGACCCTGTCGGCCACGCTCACCCAGGTGGCGACGACTCCGGATGCCACCTGCACCACCGCGAGGGCCACATCTGCGACGGGAGCAGGGACGACCACGATCACCTGGCAGCAGCATCACGCCGTGCTCAGCATCAGGATTCCTGATCTGACCTTGAGCGACGATCCCGGCTGCAGCGACACGGTCAACCTGGCGATCACGGTCAGGGTCGCCAAGGGCAATGCGGCGGTGATCGAGCCGGGAACCAAGGCGAAGACAACCAGCATCGTCTACGCCGTGCCCGGTGACGCGATCCCGAACGCCTCCTAGGACTCGGACGCGCTTCATCGCCGATACCGCCGTACCGTTAGGCCATGGCAAGCGCGACCTGGGAGCCGACGGCGGACGCCGATCCGCTCGAGGAGTGGCGATCGGACAAGATCCGGCGCCTTGACCGCACGACCGCGTGGATCCTCATCGTGGGCGGCGTCCTCGGGCTCGTCGCGGCCTTCGAGCTCACCCTGGAGAAGGTCCGCGTCCTCGCGGACTCGGCATACGTCCCGGCCTGCGATCTGAACCCCGTGCTGTCGTGCGGATCGGTGATCATCACGCCCCAGGCGGAGGTCTTCGGCTTCCCCAACCCGGTCATGGGTCTGACCGGCTTCACGGTTGTCATCACCCTCGGCGTGCTCATGGCCGGCAGGGTGGCGATGCCGCGCTGGGTGTGGCTCGGACTCAACGCCGGTGCGCTGCTCGGCTTCGGCTTCGTGCAGTGGCTGGTGTGGCAGAGCCTGTACTCCATCGGCGCGCTCTGCCCGTGGTGCATGGTCGTGTGGACGGTCACCGCGCCGATCTTCGTGTGGGTCACGTCGGCCAACCTGCTCTCGGGTCGACTGCCGACACCGGCGTCGTGGGGCACCGCCGTCTCGGCCATCGTCGGCCTGCGCGGGCTCATCCTGGCGGCCTGGTACGTCGCCGTCCTCGGCCTGATCTTCGTCCGCTGGCAGGACTTCTGGCTCGGGTCGATCTAGCTACCGCGCGTCGCGGAGGTCCGAGCTCCCCGAATCCCTAGCCTGTCGCCGTGCGCAGTGCGTGGGGGATTGCCGCCGTGGGAGTCGCGGCGACGCTCGCGCTCCCCGCGCTGCCGGCGCGCTCCACCCCACCACCGGCCTCCATCACGATCGTCGGCGTCGGGGATGTGCTGTCGCATCGGGAGATCATCGACCAGGCTCGCGCCGACGCAGGAGCCCGCGGCGGCGTCGACTTCCGGACGATGCTGGAGGGGGTGCGTCCCCTCGTGGAGCGCGCGGATCTCGCGATCTGCCACATGGAGTTCGCCCTCGGGTCACGACGCGGGCCGTGGACAGCCTGGCCGGATGTGCCCAACTCTCCGCCGCAGCTCGCCGATGCCATGTCCGCCGTCGGATTCGATGCCTGCAGCACCGCGAGCAACCACAGTCTCGATCAGGGATTTGCCGGAGTCGTCCGCACGATCGAGGCCATCGAGGGTGCCGGGATGGTCGCGTTCGGCACGGCGCGCTCGAAGCGTGAGGCTCGCATCCCGCGGGTCATCGAGGTGAAGGGCGTCCCCATCGGCCTGCTGTCCTACTCCTACGGATGGAATGGCATGCCGGTGCCGGCCGGGCAGCCCTGGTGCTGCCCGCTGATCGATGCCACGCGAGTCGTCGCCGACGCTCGCCTGGCCCGTGAACGTGGCGCACGACTGGTGGTCGTAAGCCTTCATCACGGCGTCGAGGGCATCCGCGACCCCACCGACCAGCAGACATCGGTGGTACGTCAGCTCGCCAGGTCTGGCGCGGTCGATCTCGTCCTGGGTCATCACGCCCACGTCGTCCAGCCCGTGGACCTCGTGGACGGCATGTGGGTCGCCTACGGGCATGGGAATCTGCTGTCCGCGCAGTCCCGGCGCGACCCGCGCTCAGGTGACGGGCTGCTCACGTCGTTCACCTTCACCGAGCAGGCGGACGGTTCCTTCGAGGTGAGCCGTGCGGCCGGTTACGCCGTGCGCAATGCCGACTTCCCGTTCCGACTGCACGTCGTCGGTCCTCGGGAGTCCGCAAGCCAGGCTGATCGAGCCACCTGGCGTCGCACCCGCGAGGCCGTGCTCCTCCTGGGCGCCCAGGCCAAGGGCTTCCGGCTCGTCCGTCTGCCGGACAGGTCCTAAGCGCGGATCCGCGCGTTGTCCGGGTCGTACATCGGGCGCAGCGACGCCACTGCCGGATAGCGCGTGCCGGCGACGTCGATCTCCCACGCACCACTGCCGATGACGTCCGGTGTGATCGGCTCACCCGTCTCGATCATCGCCAGGCCGACCGCCCCGCCGAGAGTGTGGCCGTAGCTCGCCGCACGGACGTAGCCGACCGGCGTGCCGTCGCGGTAGACGACCTCGCCGTGGAACATCAGCGGCTCGGGATCGAGGATGCGCACCTGTGCGAGCCGGCGCTTCAGGGGCCCGGAGTCCTTGAGCCGCTGCACGGCGTCGCGGCCGATGAAGTCCTTGTCCATGGCGACGGCGAAACCCAGTCCGACCTCGAGTACCGAGTCGGTGTTGTCGATGTCGTGTCCGTAGTCGCGGTAGGCCTTCTCCATGCGCAGGCTCGACAGTGCCTTCAGGCCCGTGTGGCGCAGGTCGACCCCTCGCCCCGCCTCGAGGAGGCGCTCGTAGACGTAGGTCGCCTGCTCGGCGGGCACGTAGAGCTCGTAGCCCAGCTCGCCGAGGTAGGTGATGCGCACGCACAGCGCGCGGGCAAAGCCGAGATCGATCTCGCGAGCGGCGCGGAAGGGGAAGGCTTCGTTGGACAGGTCGGCGGAGGTGATCGACTGCAGCAGTTCGCGCGAGCGAGGACCTTGGATGTTGATCTGCGCGTACGCCGAGGTCATGTCCGTGACGTACGCCCGATCGTCTGCCATGTGTCTGCGCATCCACGTCTCGACGTGACGGTGCGCGGTGTCCGAGGCAACCACCCAGAAGCGATCGTCGTCGAGCTTGGTGACGGTGAGGTCCGCCTCGATCAGCCCGGCGTCGTTGAGCCACTGGGTGTACGTGATCTGCCCGGGCACGCCGTCGACTCGGTTGGCGGAGATGCGCTCGAGCGCTCGGCCGGCATCAGGCCCCTGGACGAGGAACTTGGCCATGAACGACATGTCCATGAGCCCGACGCCCTCGCGGACCGCGCGATGCTCCTCGGCCCAGTAGTCGAACCAGTTCTGCCGCCCCCAGCTCAACTCCGTGACGATGGGTTCGACTCCGGCAGGGGCGTACCAGTCGGCCCCCTCCCAGCCGGAGACATCGCGGAAGTACGCCCCGGCCTCGGCCAGCCGATCGTGGATCGGCGAGAGCTTGATCCCGCGCGCGGTCTGCATCGACTTCCCGGGGAAGTGCGTTTGGTAGACCATGCCGAGTGACTCGACCGTGCGAGACGCCCGGTACTCCGGCGCCATCTGGTACGGGTGCAGCCGATCGATGTTCATGCCGGTGATGTCGATGTCGGGCAGTCCGTCGACGATCCACGTCGCGATCGCACGGCCGATCCCACCGCCGGTGAGGATGCCGATGGAGTTCAGTCCCGCCGCGACGAAGTAGCCACGGACCTCGGGCGCCTCGCCGACGATCGGGGAGAGGTCGGGGGTGAACGACTCCGGGCCGCAGAAGAACGTGCGGATGCCGACCTCCATCGACGCGGGCACGCGGGCCATCGCCTTCTCTAGGTACGGCCCCATGCGGTCCCAGTCGGGCGGGAGGGTGAGGAAGGACGCATCCTCGGGGATCGCGTCGACGTGCCACGGCGCGCACACCGGCTCGAAGAGGCCGATCATCATGCCGTCGCCTTCGGGGCGGTAGTAGCCGTAGGAGCCGGGATCTTCGAGCACGGGCAGGTCCGGGTCGAGGCCGGGAATCGGGTCGGTGAGCAGGTAGTAGTGCTCGGCGGCCTGATTGGGCACCGTCACACCGGACTTCTCGGCGAGCTGCCGGGCCCACATGCCCGCGGCGTTGACGACGTACTCGCACTCGATATCGCCGCGCTCGGTGCGCACTCCGACGACGCGGCCGTCCTTGATGATGACGTCCAGCACCGGCGTGCCCTCGAGGATCGTGACGCCTTCCATGCGCGCGCCCTTGGCGAGTGCCATGGTCGCGTCGACCGGATTCACGCGGCCGTCCTGCGGCATGTAAAAGCCAGCGAGCAGATCGTCGGTGCGCGCCGGCGGGAAGAGATCGGCGATCTCGCGCGGCGAGATCTCGTGCACCTCGGTGCCGCAGAGTCGATTGAATGCCGCGACCCGGCGGTACTCCTCGAGGCGCCCCTCGTCGGCGGCGACCTCGATGAGTCCGATGGGGGCGAAGCCGGTGGACTGCCCGGTCTCGGCCTCGAGGCGGGCGTAGAGATCGCGCGTGTAGTGCCGCATGCGCGTGGACGTCTCGGAGAACGAGCCGAAGGTCACCATGAGCCCGGCGGCGTGCCACGTCGTGCCCGACGTCAGCCGGTCCCGCTCCAGCAGGAGCGTCTCGGAGCCCCAGCCCATCTTGCCCAGGTGATAGGCCACCGAGGCGCCGATGATCCCCCCGCCGATGACCACGACGCGCGCACGGGTGGGGAACGTGGACTCAGGTGACGACGCCATGGCTGCAGACGTTATCGCCCGCACGGGGAGCACCTGGCCCTACGGTGGGTCGATGGGTGCCGTGCGAATCAGCGAGTCCATCCAGATCGATGCGCCGCTCGATGCGGTGCTGGCGGTGATCCGCGACCTGCCGGCGCAGGTGGAGTGGTTCCCCGGCTGCGTATCGTCGACGGTCATCGAGACCGACTCGGCGGGCCTGCCCTCACGCGCTCGTCAGGTCAACGACGTCAAGGTGGCCAAGGATGAGTTCGACCTTGACTACACCCACACCGACGCGTCGATGTCGTGGCAGCTCGTCGCGCCGAGCACCGCGCAGAAGGACGCGAGCGGCTCCTGGTCGCTCGTCGCTAAGGGCGATCGCACCGAGGCCACGCTGTCGCTCTCGATCGAGCCGTCGCTGCCGTTGCCGGGCTTCCTGGTCAAGAAGGCGCTCGGGGACACGGCCAAGGGTGCGACCAAGGGCCTGAAGAAGTACTGCGAGTCCTAGAGGATCTCCTGCTCGTCGGCGAGCATGCGCACGCGCGACGCGACATGCGCGAGCGAGTCGGCGGCCACCGCCTTGCCGATATCGGTGGCGTACGCCGCTTCGGCGTCCTCCGCGGAGTCGAACCACAGCTCGGCGATCCCGTCGAACGGCGCGTCGTCATCGAGCACGTTGAATCGGATGCGGCGTACTCCGGGCAGGGTGCGCGCGAGGGGCGCGTGCTCGTCGATCCACCAGCGACGGAAGTCCTCGCGGGACATGTCCTCACGGCGCACGAGGCCGACCATGACCTTCATCTCACGCTCCCGGCTTCTGCACGCGCGCGTGCGGTCGGCCACCGGCGGACAGTACGAGTGCGATGAGCATCTCGTCGGCGCGTGGTGCGTCGGGGATGACGATCTCGGCGGCGTCCATGTCGTCGAAGACCCAGCGATCGTCCTTGTTGCCGATCGGCATCGTGATGGCAGCACCGGGAGCGGCTACCTTCTTAGTGCCGGGGATGATGTCGGCGCCGCCACCGATCGCCGCGCGCACCGGGGCGCCGAAGCGCGGATGCAGGACCGCGGCCGTGTGCTCGAGTTCACCGTCGGTGCCGACGATCGCGCCCTTGCCGTAGCCGCGCACCTGGTCCGGTGTCACGCCGGCGCTCGCGAGCACCTCCAAAGCGCGCTGGACGAGGACGGCAGCGACGTCCGCCCCGAGCGTCTCGAGTGCGCCGAGGTCCGCGGCCCTGCGCTTGCCCGCGAGCGGGTTGGCGACGACGGCCGCGGCGACCACCTTGCGCGTGGGCGGGGAGACCGGGTGCCCGGCCTCGGAGTGCACCTCGGTCAGCGTGACGCTGAGGACGCGAATGTCCATGGCTACCTCGTTCCCTCGTTGTTTCCACCGTGTGTGTCGTTAAGGGCGAACGTTAACGACACACACGGTGGAAAGAACGGCGAGCCTTGACGGCCAGACCGATGAACCCAGCGCTCACGGCGAGCGATGCTCCGATCGCGCCGGCCGCCGCCTGGGGCTTGGTGCGGCCCGTGACCATCGGGGCCGCGGCCGCCGCGGCATCGACCAGCTCGGTCGCCGCGTTGATCCACGCGAGGCGCTCCAGGCGCTGCGGGTCGCGCCGGGCATCCCAGACGAGCACGCCAAGCACGACGTTGCGCACGGCGAAAAGGCGCGCGAAGTAGCGCAGCGTGGGGGAGTCCTCGCTCTCGTCGATG
>JALQSY010000058.1 GCA_023264215.1 Candidatus Nanopelagicales bacterium | reverse complement strand
GCACTGAGCCGCTGACTCTCTACAGCGACATCAGCATGGGTCTGGACTTCATCCTCTTCGCCGACAAATACCAGTGGGCCATCATCGACAAGTCCTCGGTAGTCGACCTAACGTGGTGGAAGCAGTCCGGCTGCGACTCATAGGGACGCGGCCCTGGGCCGAGGGTGGCGAAGGACAGTGCCTGAGTCATTCATCGCGAATGCTGGGCGTCCATGAGTGGATCGAGCGCGGTCGTGCTGACAGTGCCGGCGCACACATCTTCCGCCAGTGAATGCACGCTTCTCGGCAGCCAGATGCGTGCATTCACTGGCGGAAGATGAAACGAGGAGGGCGCCAGCCTGGAGACGGCGGACCATCACGCAGACGCAACGGGCGGACCATCACATGGGTGCGCGAGGGGGGAGTTGAACCCCCACACCCTTTCGGGCACACGGACCTGAACCGTGCGCGTCTGCCTATTCCGCCACTCGCGCGTCACCCTGTCACCAGGGCGAACACGAGGGTACCCCTACGGCACCACGGGCACCAAGGCCCCCTTAGGACTCGTCCCGGTGGTCCTGATGCTCCGGTGCCAGGTGGCCACCGATGAGGACAGCAGCGACGAAGATCATCATGAGCGCGGTCATCACCGAGTTCTGGAACGCCGGCTCCAGGCCGTTCCACTTGGAGTTCAGGTACATGATGAACCAGTTGCCACCGACGGTGATGAAGCCGAAGAAGAAGACCAGCAGGCCGGTGGTTCCCCCGGCGAACGTCCACTTCTGCGCCCTCCCCCAGCGCGGGCACGTCGACGTACGGCGAATGCCCAGGACGCCGCCGATGAGCAGCAGGATCCCCGTGATCGTCTCGCCCGTGATGATGCCGATGTAGCTGAGCACCTGGAACCACGTGGCATCGATGAAGCGCCACTGGAATCCGCTGTCAGCCGGCACGCCGTCGCCGCTCAGCACTCCCTGGACGAACGGCCAGTTGCTGGCATTGGGATTGACGGGGTTCGTGATGTTGTCGAATGCCACGACGAGGTAGTACGCCGCCGTCATGAGGACGAACAGCGATGCGGCAAGACGGGCGATGCGCCACACGGACCAGCCTGCGACCACGCGCTCGTCGTTCTTGATGCGATCCATTTCCTTGGCCATGTCGCCTCCCGTGCCACACGCTAGCCATCGAAGTGTGCAAGGTCACTCACGACGACGCGTGTCGCGACGTACCTAGGATGTTCGCGTGAGGCATCCCGATCTGGTACCCCTCGGCACATCAGCACTCGAGGTGTCCCGGCTCGTGCTGGGGGGCAACGTCTTCGGCTGGACAGCGGATGAACATACGTCGTTCGACATCCTCGATGCGTACGTCGCCGCCGGCGGCAACGCGATCGACCTCGCCGACTCCTATCCCCACTGGGCGCCGGGGTGCACGGGTGGAGAGTCCGAGCAGATCGTCGGGCGATGGCTACGAGCGCGGGGCAACCGGTCGGACATCGTCATCTGCACCAAGGTGGGGAAGTTTCCAGGGAACTACGGGCTGGCGCGCGAGCAGATCCTCTCCGCATTCGAGCGCTCGCTCACGCACCTGCAGACCGACTACGTCGACCTGTACTACTGCCACCTCGATGACCCCGTGACTCCGCTGGAGGAGACGCTTCGCACGCTCACCGAGCTCATCGAGGAAGCCGCTATCCGGGCGATCGCCGCATCCAACTACTCCGCGGAGCGCCTTGCCGAGGCGCTGCGGGTCGCCGACGACGTAGGCCTCGCGCGATTCTGCGCGGTTCAGCCGCAGTACAGCCTCGTCGTGCGCGATGAATTCGAGGGGCCACTCCAGGACCTGTGCGTGCGCGAGGGCCTGGCCTGCCTGCCCTTCTGGCCGCTCGCGGCCGGCTTCCTTACGGGGAAGTACGCAGGCGTGGACCCGTCCTCGGTCGCCCGGGGACGGCACGTCTCGGGCTTCATCACACCGCGCAACGAGGAGATCCTGGAGACGGTGCGACAGATCGCGGACCGGCACCGTGTGACGCCGGCGACCGTGTCGATCGCCTGGCTCCTCACGCGTGCAGCCGTGACCGCCCCGGTGGCATCCGCGTCGCACGTGGGGCAGGTTCCCGCGCTCATGGACGCCCTCACCCTGCGGCTGACCCAGGACGAGTTGTCGAGCCTTGACGCAGTCTCGAGCAGCCCGTGAGCGCCCGCGCCGCGATCGAGGTCGCACCCGGGGTGCACGTCGCGACATCCCGGCGCTACGCGACGACATCCACCGTCGTCGTCAGCGACGGCCATGCGCTCGTCGTCGATCCGGCCTGGGACTCCGACGAACTCGCCTCGATGGCCCCTCTCCTGCAGGCGCTCGGCGCCCGATGCGCTGGCGGCCTCGCCACGCACCTGCACTACGACCACGTCCTGTGGCACCCGGACCTCGGCTATGCGCCGCGCTGGTCGAGCGACTGGGCGGTCGAGCAGTGGGACGTGGCACGCGCCGACCTGGTCATGCCGCTCATCGGAGATATCCCCGTCGACCTGATCGATCTCGCCGGGCGCATCCGGGCACTTCCCGACACGCGCTTTGCCCTCGGCGATCTGCACATCGCGGTGCACGAGCACAACGCGCACGCACGCGGTCACCTGGCCGTGGAGATCGAGGACTCCCGGGTTCTCCTCGCCGGAGACATGCTCAGCGACATCGAACTGCCCTATCCCGATGCCGACGAGCCCGACCTCGCGCTCTATCTCGACGGCCTGGACCGGCTCGCGCCTCTCGTCAGTCGATGTCGCGTGCTCGTGCCCGGCCACGGCAGCCCGACGTACGAACCGATGACGCGCCTGGATGCCGACCGCAGGTACCTCGACGCGGTCCTGAGCGGTCAACCGGTCGATGATCCTCGCCTTGCACATGAGGGAATGAGGGAGATCCATCGGCGCACGATCGAGCAGGCGCAGGCCACGCGCTGAGTTCGTCGCACCCGTGAGCGACAATGGATCACGTGTCAGGGGACGAGCGGGTGCCGATCGACATCGGCGAGCGCAATCGCCGCATCGGCTGGGCGCTCGTCGCCGCGCAGGTGCTGCTCATCGTTCTCTTCCTCGTCCTGCCCAAGCGGCGCGGGCTGCTCGTGCCCCCCGACCTGCTCGATGTCATCGGCGTCGTCCTCATGGTCGCGGGCCTGGCCGTGCTGCTGATCGCCCTGCTCAGCCTGGGGTCGGCGCTCACGCCGACACCCGTGCCGCAGGAGGGGGCGGCCCTGCGCACCGGCGGCATCTACTCCGTCGTTCGCCATCCCATCTACGTCGGCATCCTCATCGCGGCGCTCGGCTTCACGCTCGCCATCGGGTCCCTCTGGCAGGTGCTCCTGCTGATCGCGATGGCGATCTTCTTCTACGCCAAGGCCTTCTGGGAGGACCGCCTGCTGGCCGAGCGCCACGGAGTGGCGTGGTTCGACTACGCCGACCATGTGAGCGGCTTCATCCCCCGGATCCGAGGTCCGCGCTAGCCCGAGCCGTACCATGCACGGGTGGGCCTCCTCGATCGCTTCGAAGACCGTCTTGACCGCATCGTCAACGGTGCCTTCGCCAAGGCCTTCAAGTCCGAGGTGCAGCCCGTCGAGCTGGCCGCAGCCCTGCAGAAGGAGATGGACGACCGAGCGGCCATCGTCGCGCGCGGCCGCACCGTCACGCCCAACGTCTTCACCATCGATCTGTCGCCGCACGACGATGAGCGCCTCAGCGTCTACCGCGACGCGCTCCAGGGCGAGCTCGCGACTGTCGTGACCGAGTACGCGGCCGAGCAGGGCTACTCGCTGCTCGGACCGACCGAGGTCCGCCTCGCACTCGACGAGTCCCTCGACACCGGCATCTTCCGCGTGCACTCCGAGGCCCGCGCCGCCGTCGTTTCGGCCGCCGCCTCCGACGCCCTGCCCGGGCAGCCGCACCTGGAGATCGGCGGCACGGCCTACCCGCTCGTGCGAGCGGTCACTCGGATCGGCCGCGGCAACGAGGCGGACATCCGCATCGAGGACCCCGGGGTCTCTCGCACGCACTGCGAGGTGGTGCTCGGCACGCCCGCCATCGCACGGGACCTGGGCTCGACCAACGGAACGACCATCGACGGGACCCGGGTCGGGCAGGCCGCGCTGGTCGACGGGTCCGTGATCCTCATCGGGACGACGTCGATCATCTACCGGACGGGATGACACCGTGACGGAGTTCGCCCTGACGCTGCTGAGGCTGGCGTTCCTCGGTGCCCTCTGGCTCTTCATCATCATCACCGTCATCGCGCTACGCCGCGATCTCATGCAGCCGCGCGAGGTGCGCCCGGCCGCATCGCGCGCGAGCTCGCGCCCCCCCAAGCCGCCGAAGCCGGCCAAGCAGCCCAAGCCGCCGCGGCAGTCGCGGGCGTCGCGGCACGCCAAGAGCGGCCCGTCCCTCGTGGTCACCGAGGGACCACTCGCACAGACGGTCATCCCCCTCGGCACGGCGCAGGTCACCATCGGGCGCGCCCCGGACTCCACGCTGGTCATCGACGACGACTACGCATCGAGCCGGCACGCGCGCATCTATCCCGGCGATGACGGCTGGATCGTCGAGGACCTCGGCTCCACCAACGGCACCTGGGTGGATCGCACCCGGATCACGTCACCGACCGTCCTGCCGCCGGGCGTGCCACTGCGCATCGGGCGCACGACCCTGCAATTGCAGAGGTGACGACGATGCTCGCACTGCACTACGCCGCGCGATCGGACGTCGGACAGGTCCGGCAGGGCAACGAGGACTCCGGGTACGCCGATCCGCGCCTGCTGATCGTGGCCGACGGCATGGGGGGACACGCAGGCGGGGAGCTCGCGAGCGCGACCGCGGTCGCCACCCTCGCCGAGATCGTCGATGAGCCGCTGGGGCAGGGTGAGGCCCTCACGCGCCTGGCCGGCGCGGTGGAGAACGCCGGATCGACGATCGGGCTGGTCGTCGCCGACAGCCCCGAGCTCGCGGGCATGGGCACGACGGTCACCGCCCTGTACTGGCTGCCCGACGCCGATGGAGCACGCATCGCCATCGTCCACGTGGGGGACTCGCGCGCGTACCTGCTGCGCGACGGCGACCTCAGCCAGATCACCCGCGACCACACCTACGTCCAGTCCCTCGTCGATGCGGGCCGCATCACCGAGGAGGAGGCGAGCACGCACCCGCGCCGCAACCTGCTCATGCGCGCACTGGATGGCATCCAGGTGGCCGAGCCCGACCTGTCCGTGCGCGAAGCACGCCTGGGCGACCGCTACCTGCTGTCCAGCGACGGGCTGCACGGCCTGGTCAGCCATCAGGAGATCGCGGAAATCCTCGGATCGCGCGAGCCAACCGTCTGCGTCACCGAGCTCGTCGACCTCGCGCTGTCGAGGGGGGCGCCGGACAACGTCACCGTCGTCGTCGCCCATGTCGTCGACGGCACCGGAGCCGAGGTGCCACCCGTCGTCGTCGGCGCTGCGGGCGAGCCACGCGTGCGGGCACGTCTGCCTCGCGTGCACTTCCCCGACGATGCGCAGGTCGATCCCAACGCACCCGACCTTCCGCCCGCAGCCGAGGGCGGGCCGCCCACGTCCGAGCTCCCCACAGTGCCCCACGATCCACCGCCGCGATCACGTGCCCCGTGGTCACGACGGCGACGGATCATCGCGTGGACCGTGGGCGTGATCGGCGTCGTGCTCATCGCGCTCATCGCCGCGCTGGCAGCGGGCAGCGCCTGGGTGCGGTCGCAGTGGTACGTCGGCGTGAGCAACGGATCCGTCGCCGTCTTCCAGGGAGTCAGCACCTTCCCCGCCCTGTCATCCCTGGTCACGGTCACCGACATCCCCGTCGCCGACCTGCCGCCGCTGGAGGCAGGGCTGGTGACCAACGGCATCTCCGCACAGGGACAGGACGGAGCGGATGCGATCGTGGCGGGCCTGCGCGACCGGGCCTGCATCTCGGTGCCGCGCCCGGCCTACTGCCCACCGGCGCCGATGCCGGGGCCGATTCCGGCACCGAGTGATGCGCCATGAGCGCGCCAGCCGTCGCGCCCGCGCGTCAGCGCACACGGCGCAACCTGGAGCTCGTGCTTCTCATCCTCGCGTGGGGCATCGGCGTACTGGGCACCCAGCAGGTCGCCTGGTCGACCGGTGAAGGGCTCCACCCGCGCTTTTGGATCACCGCCGCTGTGGTGGGGATCCTCGCTCTCATCGCGCACATCATGGTGCGCTGGCGCACGCCCTACGCCGACCCCTTCCTCCTGCCCATCGCGACCCTGCTGACGATCCTCGGCCTGGTGATGATCTACCGGCTCGATGTCGCAGCAGCCCAGCGCGCCGAACGCAACGACAACCCCATCCCGACGCCCGATGTCTACAACCAGCTGACCTGGTACGCCGTCGCCGTACTGCTCTTCGTCCTGGTGCTGCTCGCGCTGAGAGACCACCGTGTGCTGCAGCGCTACACCTACACCGCCGGCCTGATCGGCGTCATACTGCTCCTGCTGCCACTGGCACCGGGCATCGGCGCGACGGTCAACGGGGCAACCCTGTGGGTGCGCGTCGGTGGCTTCACCTTCCAGCCCGCAGAGGCCGCGAAGATCCTGCTCACCATCTTCTTCGCCGGCTACCTCGTGGTGACCCGTGACTCGCTGGCGCTGGTCCGCACCAAGGTCCTCGGCATCCCGCTGCCCCGGGCCCGCGACCTCGGTCCCATCCTCATCGTCTGGCTGTTGTCGCTCGGAGTGCTGGTCTTCGAGCGCGATCTCGGTACGTCGCTGCTGTTCTTCGGGCTGTTCGTCGCCATGCTCTACATCGCGACCCAGCGATGGTCGTGGCTCGTGCTCGGCTTCATTCTCTTCGCGGCGGGGGCCGTCTTCGCCTACCTGATGTTCGGTCACGTGCGCACACGCGTCCAGATCTGGCTGGATCCCTTCGCCTACTCCGACACCGGCGGCTACCAGATCGTCCAGTCGCTCTACGGCTTCGCCAACGGCGGGCTCTTCGGCACCGGCCTGGGGCGCGGCTACCCCGAGCTCGTCCCGTTCGCCAACACCGACTTCATCCTCGCGGGCCTGGGCGAAGAGCTCGGACTCACCGGCGCCATCGGCATCCTGCTCCTCTACGCCGTACTCATCGAGCGTGGTCTGCGCACGGCGGTCGCCGTCCGCGACCCCTTCGGCCAGCTCCTGGCCGCGGGCCTGTCGATCACGCTTGCGCTCCAGGTCTTCGTCATCGTCGGAGGAGTCACCCGTCTCATCCCGCTCACCGGCCTGACAACGCCGTTCCTGTCCTACGGCGGATCGTCCCTCGTCGCCAACTGGGTGATCATCGCGATCCTGCTGGTCATCTCCAATCGAGCCCGGCGCCCGGCCCCCGAGACGCCCTCTGCGGAGTCCACCGAGACCCAGGTGGTGCGCCGATGACCCGCGCTATCCGGCGCATCAGCCTGGTGCTGGCCATCCTGCTGGTCGCGCTACTCGCCAACGTCACCTTCATCCAGGTGTTCCGCAGCGATGACTACCGCGCACGGGCGGACAACCAGCGCGTGATCTTGGACGAGTACGGCCGCCAGCGCGGTCCGCTGCTCACCGGGCCCGATGCCGTGGCCCTGTCCGAAGCGACCCGCGGTGCGCTGAAGTGGCTGCGTGTCTATCCCGAAGGTGAGCAGTACGCCTCGGTCACCGGCTTCTACTCCATCGTGTACGGCGCAACCGGCCTGGAGCGCACGGAGAACGACGTGCTCTCCGGATCATCCGACCTGTTCTTCGTCGATCGGCTCCAGCAGCTGATCGCCGGCGCCCAGCCGCGCGGCGGCGCGGTGACGACAACCATCGATCCTGCCGCGCAGGCGGCCGCCTGGGCGGGCATGAGCGGCACGCGCGGAGCGGTGTTCGCCATCGAGCCCTCGACCGGTCGCATCCTCGCCCAGGTGCAAAGCCCGTCCTTCGATCCCAACATCCTGTCCTCACACGACCCGGCATCCATCCGCGACTACTACGAGGAACTGCTCGACGATCCGGATCAGCCGCTCATCAACCGACCGATCGTCGCGCTCAACCCGCCGGGGTCGACGTTCAAGCTCGTCACCGCGGCAGCAGCGCTGTCCTCGGGCCGATTCACGATGGACTCGGTGCTTCCGGGGCCCGCGGAGTACGACCTGCCGCTGTCGGAGCGCACCCTGCGCAACTGGACCGGCGAGGAGTGCGCGCCGGGCGGTGAGATCACCCTGGAGCAGGCTCTCGCGGTGTCGTGCAACACCGCGTTCGCCTGGCTGGGCAACGAACTCGGCGCCGACGCCCTGCGCGAGCAGGCCGAGCTCTTCGGCTTCGACTACAGGTTCGAGACGCCGCTTCGCGCCGCGACCTCGCGGTTCCCCAACGATCCCGACGAGCCGCAGACGGCGATCAGCGCGATCGGGCAGTTCGATGTGCGCGCGACCGCGATGCAGATGGCGATGGTCGCGGCCGGCATCGGCAATGGTGGGGTCGTCATGGAGCCCTACCTGGTGCAGGAGATCCGTGCACCGGACCTGACGATCCTGCGCACGGCCGATCCGCGCATCTTCCGCACCGCATTGTCCCCCGAGGATGCAGCGCAGATGCAGCAGATGATGGTCGCGGTCGTCGAGGAGGGCACCGGGGGCGTCCTCGCCGGCATCGTCGACGGATCGGGCAACCCCGTGCGCGTCGGGGCCAAGACCGGAACGGCGCAGACCGGTCGAGATGGAGACCAGCCGATCTCGTGGATGGTGGCCATGGCCCCGGCCACGAACCCCAGCATCGCCGTGGCCGTGGTGGTCGAGGACGGGGGGCAGTCCGAGCTCAGCGGCGGAGCCCTCGCCGGGCCGATCGCCCGGGCTGTGATCGAGGCGGCTCTGCGCTGAGGGAACTCGCTGGGACACTAGGACGTCAGGGATAACGGAGCTCAGGAGGCAGGCGTGACGCAGGACCCCGGCGTAGGCCGCACCCTCGGCGACCGCTACGAACTCGTGACCGTGATCGGTCGGGGCGGCATGGCCGAGGTCTGGGAGGCGACCGACACCCGGCTCGGCCGCCGGGTCGCCATCAAGATCCTGCGTCCGGACCTCGCCCGCGATCCCGCCTTCCAGGCGAGATTCCGCCGCGAGGCGCAGTCCTCGGCGTCCCTCAATCACCCCAACATCGTGGCGGTCTACGACACCGGCGAGGACATCCTCATCGATGGCACCGAGTCGACCGTCGTCCCCTACATCGTCATGGAGTACGTCGACGGGATGACCTTGCGGCAGTTGCTGTCGAGTGGTCGGCGCCTCCTGCCGGAACGCTCGCTGGAGATCACGGCCG